>NZ_JBQCGS010000007.1:0-62042 GCF_051955415.1 Flexivirga sp. | reverse complement strand
ACCTGCGTACTGCTGTGGGCGGCCAGGACTACCGGCTCTGGATCCGGGCGAACAACCGCAGCAACTCGATGTAGAGCCAGACGACCGAGACCAGCAGGCCGTGCGCCATCAACCACGAGTACTTCTGCGGAAGCTGCGCGGCGACGCCGCGCTGGATCGAGTCGAAGTCGACCGCCAGCGAGTATGACGCGAGACCGACGGCGATCACACTGATGATGATGCCGAGCGGGCCGGTGCCGCCGACGCCGAACGGGTTGCTGATCGCGCCGGTCCAGACCAGGGCGACGTTGACCAGGGCGAAGAGCAGGTAGCCGACCGCCATCAGGCCGAAGATCTTGCGCGAGCGTTCGGTCACCCGGATGAGCCCGGACTTCCAACCGGCGAACATGCCGGCGAAGACGCACAGCGTCGCGAGCACCGCCTCGGCGACGACACCGGGGTAGACGCGGTTGAAGAAACCGCTGGCGGCGCCGACGAACAGTCCTTCGCAGACGGCATACGCCAGGATCAGCAGGACCGAGATCTTCCGCTTGAACGAGATCACGAAGCCGATGGCCAGGCCGACGAACATGCCGCCCAGCCACAGGGCCATGCCGGCGCCTTGGTTCTCCTTGCCGACGAACCAGCCGACGGCCGCGAAGACCAGCAGCACCCCGAAGAGGCCGAGTGTCTTGGTGACGACGTCGTCCAGGGTCATCCGGCCGGACTGCAGCGCAGTCGCCGACGGCGCGTCGTACATCTTCTCCAGGTCGGGTCCCTGCGGGTAGCCCTGTTGCGGGTAGCCCTGCTGCGGGTAACCCGGCTGTTGCGGGTAGCCGTAGCGCGAGGCCTGCTGCTGTTCAGGAGTGCTGAACTGGCCGTACTGCGGCTGCGATCCGGTCAACCGCCCCTTGGACAGGTCCTCGTTGAACCGGTTGAACACCGGATTTGATGCCATGGCAGTCCCTAACGTTGATCGATCACTGTGACGGTTGATGCCTGGTCGCAGTCTAGGCGACCGGAACCACACGTACATCCTGGTCAACGTTGCGGCACACCGTCGGTGTTCCGCCCGGGTGCCGGTGGTTCGGCCCCGCCGCCGGTCGTCAGAACTGCGCCAGCACCGAGTGCGCAGCCTCTCGGACCGCGGCGCGGAAGACGTCGGAGCCGGCGATCTCGGCGTCGAAGACCTGTCCGATGCCGAGCATCCGGTCGACCAGTCCAGCGGCCGGTCCGGCGGCCCGCTCGCGCAGCACGTCGGCGAGCGGATCGCGCAACGGCAGCTCCTGACCGGCGACGTCGCGGCCGCGGCGCACATACACCATCCACGCGGCGACCGCGAGCGCGCAGTGGTGCGGGACGGCGCCGGCGCGGAGCCGATCACGCGCGGTGTCCAGCACCCGGATCGGCAGCTTCTGCGAGCCGTCCATCGCGACCTGGACGGTGGTGTGTCGCAGGTGCGGGTTGGCGAAGCGCTGCAGGATCTGATCGCCGTAGGCCACCAGGTCCACGCCGGGTGGCGTCTGCAAGGTCGGGAGCGCGTCCTCGCGCTGCAGTCCGCGCGCCGCCTCGAGCAGCGACTCGTCGGCCACCGCGTCGGCGATCGTGCGGTGCCCACTCAACGCACCCAGATACGCCAGCAGGGAGTGGGTGCCGTTCAGCATGCGCAGCTTGGCCTGCTCGTAGGGCGCCACATCCGCGGCGAGGGTCGCACCGGCCTGTTCCCATGCCGGACGCTCGGCGGCGAAACGATCTTCGATCACCCACTGCCCGAACGGTTCGGCGACGACGACGGCCTCGTCCCGCAGGCCCGAGAGCTGCGCCGCCTCGGCACGGTCCTGGTCGGTGGTCGCGGGCACGATGCGGTCCACCATCGTCGACGGGAAGGTCACCGCCTGCTCGAGCCATGCTGTGACGTCGTCGGGTCCGGACGCCGTCACCAACTCGGTCACGAGTCGGCGCAGCTGTGACCCGTTGCCGGGCAGGTTGTCGCAACTGAGCACGCTGACCGGCTCGGCGCCTGCCCGGAAGCGGGCGGCCAGGCCCGCGGCCAGCATGCCCAGCGATGATCCGGTGCGGGTGTAACCCTTCTCCGTGATGGTGAGGGTCACCACGCGCACCGCGGGGTCTGCTATCGCGGCGAGCACGTCGCTCGGATCGCCGCCTCCATTGGCAACCCGTCGAACACACCCGACGACATGGAGGGACGAGCGGTCGGACGACTTGGTCAGCACGCCATACAGACCATCCTGCGGTTGCAACTGCTGCACGACCGTCGCTGACCGCCCGGTCACCGCCAACTCACCCCACCGGTCATCTCCCGTCGCCGCGCACGCTCGCTCGGTGTAGACCGCCTGATGCGCTCGGTGGAAGGCACCGATCCCGAGGTGCACCACACCGATCGAGAGGCTGCGAGGGTCAACCTCCGGCAGGGTGACTGCGCCGACGCGAGCACCCGGCAACGTCGCGAGGGAGAGCCGATCCACTGCGTCAGTCCTTCGAATCCTCGACGCGGGCGACCAGCTGGGTCGGGTTGACGAAGCGCAACGCGACCACGAGCAGCACCAGCATCGACAGCATGTAGATCACGGCCATCGCGTCCACGGACTGCTGCGCGCGGATGCCGGCGCCCGTCATGGCGGTGAAGAGAGCCACGACCAGGGTGTTGGAGCTGGAGTCGGAGGTGAGGAATGTCAGCTCGAACATGCCGACAGTGCGCACCAGCACCAGCACCGCCGATGCGAGCATTCCCGGGATCAGCAACGGTGCCAGGATGCGCACGAACAACTTCGACGTCGAGGCGCCGCACATGCGGGCCGCGGACTCGATCGAGGGGTTGATCTGCTCGATGAACGGCGTCATCGTCAACACGACGAACGGCACGGACGGCACGAGATTGGCGAGGATGACCCCGGTCAGCCCGGGAGCCAGGTGGTAGTAGTTCAGCAGCGTCGCGAGCGGGATGCCGTAGGTGATCGGCGGCATCATGATCGGCAGCAGGAAGAGCAGCATCACCAGCTTCGATCCCGGGAACTTCTTGCGGGCCAGGACGTATGACGCCGGCACGCCGATGAGCACCGAGAGCGCCACCACAACGATGGCGACGATCAGCGTCGTCAGCACCACCTGTGTCAGGTCGTACTGCGACCAGGCGGTTCCGTACCACTGCCCGCTGTAGCTGGTCGGCAGCCAACTGTCGAACCACTTGCCGGCGAAGGAATTGACCACGACGGATGCGATGACCCCGAACAGCAGGATCAGGAAGATCGCCATACCGCCCCAGGTCAGGAACTTCCCGGGTGACGCGACGATCCGGCGGCGGCGTCCGGGGGCCACCGGACGCTCGGCGAGAGCGCTCATCAGCCCTTACCTCCTGCCGTCGAACCCTTGTACATGGTCGATCGCAGCATCAGGACGATGCCGATCACGATCATCTCGACCACTCCCATCACGATCGCGGACGCGGACGCCAGCGGGTAGTTGAACATCTGGCCCCATGCGTTGTAGGCGACGTATGCCACGACCCGGGTCGAGCCGGACGGGTCGCCGACGAGGATCGCCGAGGGAAACACACTGAACGCCAGCACGAAGGTCAGGCAGAAGGTGGTGGCCAGGCCGGGTGCCAGCAGCGGCATGATGATCCGGCGGAACCGTTGTTTCCAGTCGGCACCGAGAGTCTTGGCCGCCGCCTCCAGCGACGGGTCGATCCCGGACATGTAGGACAGGATCAGCAGGAACGCGAAGGGGAAGCCGGAGATGATCAGCGACCACAGCACGCCCCAGTAGTTCTGCACCAGTTGCACCGGGCCGAGGTCGAAGAGGCCGAGGAAGCGGTTGAACCAGCCGCGCGGACCGAAGAAGTTGAGCAGGCCCTCGGCCGTCAGCACGGTGCCCAGCGTGATGGGCACGACCAGGATGGTCGTCAGCAACCGCTTGCCGCGGAAGTTGCCGCGCATCATGTAGGCCAGCGGGATCGACGCGACGACGTTGATCAGAGCCGCTGGTAAGGAGAGCTTCAAGGTGATCCACAGCGAGTCCCAGCCGCGCATCTCGGGATCGGTGAAGAACGCCTTGTATGCGCCGAACATGCCGCCCTTGTTGGGGTGCAGCGACAGGTTGAGTCCGTAGAGGAACGGATAGACGAACAGCACGATGACGAACAGCAACCCGGGCACCAGCAGGAGCAGTGTGCGATCAATGCCGTGTTCGGCGAGCCGGTGCACCAGTGACGGCTTGTGCGACGGACCGGTCCCCGGCGTCTGCCGCCGCTTGTCGATCACCGGTGCGCTCATGTCGAAACACCAGCTGCTGCAAGGGTTTCTGCTGAGCGGTCGGGCGGTTCAGAGGTGTCAGCAGCTGGCGGGAACACCAGCACGCGACGCGCTTCCGCGGTCAGTCGCACCACCTCACCGGTGGCCGGTCGTGCGCCGGTCCGCACATGAACGGCCTCACCCGAGCGCAGGTGCGCCTCCACGGCGAACTCCCTGCCCTGGTATTCGACCACGTCGACGGTGGCGTCCACGGTGAGCGCGGCCACCGCGCCCGGGTCCCCGATCGTCAGGTCCTCGGGTCGGATGCCGACCTGCACCCGATCGCCTGGGCCGAGCGGGCCGGCGGCGACACCGCGCGCCGTCGTGCCCAGGACCGAGACGCTCACCTCGCCGCCCTCGACCCGCTCCACCACGCCGTCGAACAGGTTGCGGTAACCCATGAAATCGGCGACATGTGCGTTGCTCGGTCTCTCGTGCAGTTCCTGCGGGGTGCCGACCTGCTGCACCTCGCCGTGTCGCAGCACGACGAGCCGATCGGCGAGCGACAACGCCTCCTCCTGGTCGTGGGTGACGTAGATCGTCGTCAGCCCGAGAGACTGGTGCAGGCGCCGGATCTCGGTGCGCATCTCCAGGCGCAGCTTCGCGTCGAGGTTCGACAGCGGCTCGTCCATCAGCACCAGCGGCGGACGCAGCACGACCGCGCGCGCGATCGCGACGCGCTGCTGCTGGCCGCCGGACATCTGGCCGGGCAGCTTCGTGGCGTGCGGCCCGAGCTGCACCAGCTCGATGGCTTCCGCCACACGACGCTTGATCTCGGCGCGCGGCACCTTGCGCATCTGCAGACCGAAGGCGATGTTCTTGCGCACCGACAGGTGCGGAAACAGGGCGTAATTCTGGAACACCATGCCGAATCCCCGCTTCTCGGGCGGCAACTGGTCCACTGGGTGATCGTCGAGCATGATGCGGCCGGCGGTCAGCGGCAACAGACCGGCGATGCAGTTCAACGCCGTCGACTTGCCGCAGCCGGAGGGGCCGAGCAGCGCGATGAACTCGCCACGCTGGATCTGCAGGTCGAGACCGTGCAGTGCCGTGTGACCGCCGAAGCTGCGGGTCAGCCCGTCCAGCCGCAGGGTGTTGAAGTCCTCGTGTCGGCCGGTCACTGACTCCCCGCCTTCCCGCCGCCGACCTTCTTGTCCCACATGCTGAAGGCCTTCACCAGCTTCTGCGCGTCGATCGGCGTGACCACCGGGTGGGACGCGATGAGGTCGGCGTACTCGGGCCGGCCGTATTCCTTGATCACCTGCTGGCTCTTGGGCGGCGCCATGTCGATCGTCACGCCCTTGACCGCCGGCCCCGGGTAGAAGTAGCCGTCGTCGAACGTCTTCGCCTGCTGCTTCTGGGTGAGCGCGTAGTTGAGCACCTGCAGGATCGCCGACATCTTGTCCGCCGAGACGCCCTTCGGCACCGCGGCATACTGCGCGTCCGACACCCACTTGAACCCGTCGAGCGAGGTGACCTTGAAGTTCTTCGGCACCTGGTTGAGCGCCCGCGGATTGATGTCCCAGCCGGTGGTGGTCAGGGCCATGTCCCAGGCACCGGTCTTCAGGTTGTTCATCGTGACGCTGGCGCCGGTCGGGTAGGTCTTGACGTACTTGCCGAGCTTCTGCAGGTAGTCCCAGGTCTTGGTCCAGCCGTTGACCGGGTCCTTGGGGTCGTTGTCGCCCAGGATGTAGGGCAGCCCCATCAGCCAGGTGCGGCCGGGGCCGGAGTTCGCCGGTTGGGCGTAGCCGAACTTGCCCGGGTGCGCCTTGGCCCACGCCAGCAGTTCGTCCGCCGTCTTCGGCGGGTTCTTCACCTTGTCCGGGTTGTACTCCAGCAGCGGACCGGACGGGTAGTAGACCAGCTCGACGGCCTGGTCCTGGGCGAGCTTCTGCATGTTCGCCGCGGGTGCCTGGTAGTCGGCCATGTTGGACAGCCGGTCGGAGAACTTCTTCATGTTGACGAACAGGCCCTGCTCGATGCCGGCGGACAGCCCGTCGGTGCCGGTGAGCACCAGGTCGATGTGCAGGTTTCCCGCGTCCTGCTGCGCCTTCACCTTGCCGGCCATGTCCGGCGCTCCCGCGGTCTGCCAGGTGACCTTCGAGATGACGTCGGGGTGCTCGTGGGCGAAGGACGAGAAGATGTCGCCGGTCAGCTGCTTGTTGCCGGCGACGTCGAGGATGTTGAGGGTCACGGGCTTCGATGGTGTGGTCGGCACCGCCGAGGCCTGGAGCGCCTTCGACGGATCGGAGCCGCCGCCTCCCGGCGTTCCGCACGCGGTCATGACGAGCCCTGCCGCCGCGAATGCGGCGACTGCTCCAACTGTGGTGAAACGCATAGGGTTTCGCTCCTTGATGTGTGCGAGCGTGTGGCTCACGCCCTGAACGAGAAAGAGTTCAGCGGTGGTGCGGGGGCACCGAGGTGGACTGCCGAACCACCAGCTGGACCGGCAGGTCTTCCACCGAAGTGGGCCGATCCGTGGGGTTGATCAGATCGACCAGGTTGTTGACCGCGGCCCGACCGACCCGCTTCAACGGAGAGCGCACGGTCGTCAGGCCGGGCGAGACCAGGGTCGCGACGTTGACGTCGTCGATGCCCATGACCGAGAGTTCCTCGGGCACCCGCACACCCCTGGTGCTCAGCCGCGCGAGTATGCCGAGCCCCACCAGGTCGTTGTATGCCAGCGCCGCGGTGGCGCCCGAGGCCAACACCACATCGGCGGCCGACTGGCCACCGTCGAAGTTCGGCGCATAGGAGCCGACCTTGTCGACCTCGAGATCGTCGAAGGCCGGCGCGATCCGCTCGATGGCCGCCCAGCGTTTCTGGTTGGACCAGGACTTCTCCGGACCTCCGACGTAGGCCACCTTGCGGTGGCCGAGCGCGTGCAGATGCTCCAGCGCCAGGCGGATGATCTCCTCGTCGTCGACGATGACGGAGGTCAGTCCTTCCCACTCACGGTTGATCAGGACCATCATCGTCTGGCCGGCGACGGCCGCGATGTCGGAGGCCGACATACGCGGCGAACACAGGATGAGACCGTCCACCTGCTTGGACAGCTGATGCACCAACTCCAGCTCGGTCCTCGTGTCCTCGTCGGAGTCGGCGATGAACACCGAGTATCCGGCCGCGAGCGCGCGACTCTGCACGCTCTTGGTGATCGAGGCGAAGTAGGGGTTCTCCAGGTCGGGGACCACCAGCCCGATGTTGTGGGTCGTTCCGGTGATCAGTCCTCGTGCGGCGAGGTTAGGCCGGTAGCCCAGCTGACGGGCGGCCTCGACCACGCGATCGCGGGTGTCGGCCGCTACGGCGGTGTTGCCGGACAGCGCCCGGGACACCGTCGACGCGGACACGCCGGCGGCTTTGGCCACGTCGTGAACGGTGATGGATGTCGCCACCGGCCACCTCCTTGATGTGCGGTGCAGCACAGACTGCAATCGTGCCCACGACCACGTCAATGTCCGTTATCAAACCGTTACCTTCCGAGTTCTGCGCCTCCTGCAAGTCGCGTGCCGGATACGGATTTTGTTGAAGACACTGCAAATAACTCTTGATCAATTCACGGCCCGCGTGCATAGTGATCTCTGCAATCGGTTGCAGACCATTTCATCGAGAGAGTGCAATGACTGAGCGCTGGCAGCTTGATCCGGACCGGGCCCTCCCCGCCGACCCGACCACTCGCGGGCTGGCCCGCACGATCTACCGGCACGCCGCGGCATGCCCCCTGGTGTCGATGCACGGGCACGTCGACGTCGAGCTGTTCGCCGACGACACACCGTTCGGCGACCCGGCCGAACTGCTCATCACCCCGGATCACTACCTCGTGCGCATGCTGGTGTCGCAGGGCTACCGGCACACCGAACTCGGCGTCGACTATCGCGGCACCGCGCATCCGCAGGGCGCCACCGGGGCCGAGGCAGGCGCCGTAGACGTCGAGCGTGACCCACGCGCCATCTGGCGCCGCTTCTGCGAGAACTGGCACCTCTTCCGCGGGACGCCGACGCGCTACTGGCTCGAACACGAACTGGTCGAGATCTTCGAGCTGCCCGCACCGCCCTCGGCTGCCGACGCAGACGATCTCTACGACCACCTCATCGCGACGCTGCAGCGCGACGATTTCCGGCCGCTGGCTCTGCTGGACCGGATGAACGTCCAGATCCTCGCCACCACGGACTCGGCGCTGTCCGATCTGTCGGCACATGCCGCGCTCGCCCACCGGCTGGGGCCCGACCGGATCGTTCCGACGTTCCGCCCCGATTCACTGGTGCACGTGGGCCACCGGGCCTGGCCCGCCGAGATCGCCCGGCTCGCCGACGTCTCGGACATCGACACCGGCGACTACCGCGGCTTCCTCGCTGCGCTGCGCGAACGGCGCCGCGCCTTCATCGCAGCCGGCGCCCGCGCCACCGACCACGGTCATCTCACCGCCGACACGACGCCACTCCCGGCCGCCGAGGCCGAGCGGATCTATCGCGCGGCGCTGCGCGGCGACGTCCGTCCGGCGGATGCCGACGCGTTCGCGGCCCACATGCTCTTCCAGATGGCGCAGATGTCCGCCGAGGACGGCCTGGTGATGCAGCTGCACCCGGGCGTGCTGCGCAACCACAACAGTGAGATCTACCGGCTCCACGGCCCCGATCAGGGTTTCGACGTGCCCGTCCGGGTGGAGTTCACCCGCAGCCTGCAGCCGCTGCTGGAGCGGTTCGGCCTGAGCCGCGACTTCCGGTGCATCCTGTTCACCACCGACGAGACCGTCTACTCCCGCGAGCTGGCACCGCTGGCCGGTGCCTACCCCTCCATCCGGCTCGGAGCGCCCTGGTGGTTCCTGGACAGCCCCGAGCAGATGCGCCGTTTCCGGGAGTCGGCCGTGGAGACCGCCGGCTTCTACAACACCAGCGGGTTCGTCGATGACACAAGGGCTTTCGCATCGATCCCGGCACGTCACGACCTCGCCCGGCGCATCGACGCTGGCTACCTCGCCAAGCTGGTCGCCGAAGGCCGGCTCGCGATGGACGAAGCCCTGGACACGATGATCGATCTGGCTCACCGACTCGCGCTGGCGGCATACGCCCGCCGCCTCGACTGATCCGCGCAGCGGGCAGGAAGGAGAATCATGGCAATCGCGTCAGCAGAGGTGCTGGTGACCAGCCCCGGCCGCAATTTCGTCACCCTGCGCATCACCACCGGTGACGGCGTCACCGGGCTCGGCGACGCCACGCTCAACGGCCGCGAGCTCGCGGCCGCGGCATACCTGCGCGAGCATGTCGTCCCGTTGCTCATCGGTCGCGACGAAGCGCAGATCGAGGACATCTGGCAGTACCTCTACCGCGGCGCCTACTGGCGACGCGGTCCGGTGACGATGGCGGCCGTCGCCGCCGTCGACATGGCGCTGTGGGACATCAAGGCCAAGACCGCCGGTATGCCGCTGTACCAACTGCTCGGCGGACGCTCGCGGCTCGGCTGCCTGGCCTACGGACATGCCTCCGGCAGCACCACGGACGCGCTGTTCACCTCCATCCGCAACCACCTGGAGCAGGGCTACCGCGCGATCCGGGTGCAGACCGGCGTGCCGGGGCTCGGCCAGGTCTACGGCGTCGCGTCGGACCAGAAGCCTGGCCAGCGCTATGACTACGAACCCGCCAAGCGGCAGCCGCTGCCGGCGGAGGAGTCGTGGGACACCCGCGCCTACCTGCGTCACGTGCCGACGGTCTTCGAAGCGGTGCGCAGCGAGTTCGGCCCCGAACTGCCGCTGCTGCACGACGGGCACCACCGGATGTCGCCGAACGAGGGGGCGATCCTGGGCAAGAGCCTGGAACCCTACGACCTGTTCTGGCTGGAGGACTGCACACCGGGCGAGAACCAGGAGGTGCTGCGGCGGGTGCGGTCCCAGACCACCACTCCGCTGGCCATCGGCGAGGTCTTCAACTCCGTCTTCGACTACCAGACGCTGATCACCGAGCAGCTCATCGACTACGTGCGATCCGCGGTCACGCACACCGGAGGCATCACCGCGCTGAAGAAGCTGATGGACTTCGCGGCGATCTATGGCATCCGGTCCGGTTTCCACGGCCCCACCGACATCTCCCCGGTGGGGCAGGCCGCCCATTTGCATCTCGGCGTCGCATTGCACAACTTCGGCATCCAGGAGTACATGAAGCACTCGCAGGACACGCTGCGGGTCTTCCGCACGAGCTACACCTTTCGCGACGGCCTGCTCGATCCGGGCGAAGCACCGGGACTGGGTGTCGAGTACGACGACCAGGCAGCGGCGTCCTTCGACTACGAACCGGCCTACCTGCCGGTCAATCGGCGAGCCGACGGCACGGTGCACGACTGGTGACGGAGGATCCGATGGCCGGACTGCTGGTGCTTGCCGCCGGCGACGACGTCGCGCTGGCGACCCGCACGTTGTCGGCGGGCGAGGAAGTGGTCGCCGGCGGGCACACTGTGCTCGTCCGCTCCACCGTCCCCCCGGGGCACAAGCTCGCGATCACTGCGCGCGCGGCCGGCGACCCGGTCCGCAAGTACGGTGCGACGATCGGCCGGGCGTCGACCGCGATCTCCCCCGGCGACCACGTCCACGTCCACAACCTCTCGATCACCGAGGCCGACGAACCGCACGAGTTCGGCACTGATCGGCACGTGCCGCCGCTGCCGCCCGGGCCACGGCCGACCTTCCAGGGCTACCGCCGCGCCGATGGCCGGGTGGGCACCCGCAACTACATCGGTGTGCTGACCTCGGTGAACTGCTCGGCCAGCACGGCACGGATGATCGCCGACCAGTTCCGCGGGCCGGTGCTCGATGCGTATCCCGACGTGGACGGCGTCGTGGCGCTCACCCATCGCAGTGGCTGCGGGCTGGTCAGCGACAGCGAGGGCGCCCGCATCCTGGTGCGCACCCTGCGCGGGTATGCCGCACACCCCAACATCGCCGGGTTGCTGGTGGTCGGCCTGGGCTGCGAGATGCTGCAATCGGCGAGCATCGTGGAATCGGCGAACATCCCCGCATCCACTGTGATCCGGCAACTGGTCATCCAGGACGAAGGAGGCATCCGCCGCACCGTGCGGGCCGGCGTGGATGCGATCACCGACATGCTCGAACCGATCAATGCGCTGCGCCGCACACCCTGCGATGTCTCCGAACTCGTGCTCGGTCTGAACTGCGGCGGTTCCGACGGCTATTCGGGCATCACCGCGAATCCCGCGCTCGGCGTCGCCTCCGACCGGCTGGTGTCGTACGGCGGGACGTCGATCCTGGCGGAGACACCCGAGGTGCACGGCGCGGAGGGCCTGCTGACCCGTCGTGCGGTCTCGGAGGCGGTCGGTCGCAAGCTGCTCGCCCGGCTCGACTGGTGGCGCGCATACACCGCTGCGGGCGGAGGCAGTATGGACAACAACCCGTCGCCGGGCAACAAGGCGGGCGGGCTGACCACCATCCTGGAGAAGTCTCTCGGCGCGGTCGCCAAGAGCGGTCACGCCGAACTCACCGACGTCCTGGAGTATGCCGAGGCGCCGCACGGGCCCGGTCTGGTGTTCATGGACACGCCCGGCTACGACCCGGTCTCGGTCACCGGCATCGTTGCCGGCGGCGCCACGGTGGTGTGCTTCACGACCGGCCGCGGCTCGGTCTTCGGCTGCAAACCGGTCCCCAGCATCAAGCTCGCGACCAGCACCGAACTCTACGAGCGGATGCCGGAGGACATCGACATCAATTGCGGCACGATCGTCGACGGCACCCAGACGCTCGCCGACGTGGGCGACACGATCTTCCGTCAGATCATCGACGTGGCGTCCGGTCGCCGGACGGTCAGTGAGGAGCTCGACCTCGGCCAGGAGGAATTCGTCCCCTGGCAGCTCGGCGCGGTGACCTGACGCGCATCGGTGCACCACGAATGTGCTGGTTCCGCGCCGAATCTCCGCCGGTCACGACGAGGTGCAATTAGTCGGCTCCGGCCACGTGGCTTCCGCACAATGGCCGACAGGATTCCCACCCCGGGATCCGGAAGATCTCCGACGGGCGCGATCCAGGGCAACCACCCGAGGGAGCGGAGCGGCCTGCCACGTCAGCAGGTCGGATCGGAGGATCCATGCGTCATCTGCGCTCGATCGTCGTCGGCTGCGCGGCAGCCGGCCTCACGGTCGCCACGCCGGGCATCGCCTCGGCGCACCCGAAACCGTCGCCGCCGAGGACCCTGTCGACCTCGGTGGGCGCACCGTTCAACCTGGAGGTCGACGGCCGGCGGGTCCTGATCGCCGACGGTGGGCCCGGCTACGTCGGGCAGCTGCAACGGAACGGCTCCGTCACGCCGGTCGTCGGCGACGTCCCCGGCGCGGCCGGGGTCGCGACCCGCGGCCACTGGCTGGCCTACACCTCCACGGTCACCCAGGAGGAGACGTTCGAGAACACCGCATCGGGGCTGCACGTCCGCCGGCCCGGCGGCCAGACCGTCTACGCCGACACCACGGCATACGAGGCCGCCCACAACCCGGACGGCGCGACCGAGTACGGCCCGCGCAGCACCGATCCGTGCGTGATCGACGTCGTCGGTCCGCGCTACAGCGGCATACTGGACTCCCACGCCTACTCGGTCGCCAGCTACCGGAACGGCTGGCTGGTCGCCGACGCCGGTGCCAACGACCTGCTCTCGGTGAGCGACAACGGCGCGATCAGCACCGTGGCGACATTCCCGGCGCAGCCCGCGACCGTCACCCAGGAGGCGGCCGATGCGATGGGTATGCCGTCGTGCATGGTCGGCGTGACCTACGACTTCGAGCCCGTGCCGACCGATGTCGAGGTCGGTCCGGGCGGCACCATCTACGTCACCACCCTGCCCGGCGGCCCGGAAGGACCGGAGCTGGGTGCGCGCGGTTCGCTGTGGAAGGTCAACCCCAGCACCCACTCGGTCACCAGGATCGCGACCGGCTTCGCAGGGGCGACCAACCTGGCGATCGGCAAGCACGGCGACATCTACGTCGCCGAACTCTTCGGCGGCAAGATCTCCGTCGTGAACCGGCACGGAGTGTCGACCTTGGTGAATCTGCCCGGCGTCGTCTCGGTCGAGACCGCAGCGAACGGCACGGTGTATGCCGGCACGATGGGGATGGATCAGTCCACTCCCGGCAGCATCGTGGAGATCGCGAACGGCAGGATCCACGCTCGACACCACGTCCACTGAGCGGGTAGGTCGGTGGGCGGCCGATTCCCTGGACTCCGCCCGCCGGCCTACCTTTCGTCCCGGATGCAGCCACCCAGCTGTGCCGGATCCGTCGTGGTGCCCCCGACGGGACTCGAACCCGCACTCCAGCGATTTTAAGTCGCCCGCCTCTGCCAATTGGGCTACGAGGGCGAGAGTCAGGCTACGCGTGGAGGTCGGTGCGGCCACGCGTCGGTCCGGCCCGCGCGGTGAACGACGATCGCCGACCGACCGTTTCTTTGACGTTAAATCGTAAATACAAATGCCGTTCAGGTAACTGTGCGATCATCGTTACGTGGACCGCCGTGAACTCCGTCGCGCGGACCCGCACGCGGGTCCGGTGCTCGGGGAAAGCCGCGCTCAGGTGCTGTCGGCGTTGCAGGGGCGCGCCGCGGCCACGTCGGTGACCGAGGTCGCACAGCAGGTCGGACTGCACCCGAACACGGCGCGCTTCCACCTCGACGGTCTGGTCCGGCAAGGACTGGCGGCGCGCGAGACGGAACAACGCGATGCTCCCGGCCGGCCGCGCACCCTCTACCGTGCCAGCGCGGAGAGCCCCCGTGGGGGACGTCGCAGTTACCGGCTGCTCGCCGAGATTCTCACCAGCTATCTGGCGACCCGGACGCCGCAGGCCAGCACGGCGGCGCAAGCTGCCGGGTCCGCGTGGGGACGGTTCCTCACCGATCGCCCCGCTCCGTTCCGGCAGGTCGACACCGCGTCCGCCATACGACAGCTCACCCAGCTCCTCGATGACGTCGGTTTCGCACCGGAGGCAACGACGGCCGGGGGCGAACAGCGGATTCTGTTGCACCACTGTCCGTTTCGCGAGGTGGCCGAAGAGCATCCCGAGGTGGCCTGCGCCGTGCACCTGGGTCTTATGCGCGGCGTGCTGTCCGAGCTGAACGCTCCTGTCGAGGCGGCTGCACTGGACGCGTTCGTCGAACCCGACCTGTGCGTGACTCGGCTAACGGATCGCCTGCCCGACGACCGGTGATCTGCACTGCACCGTCATCCCGGGCGTGCCTCAACACTCGCCGCTCGTCCGCGGTCAGCCCGCCCCAGATGCCGGCGTCCTCGCCGGTGGCCAGCGCGGCCGCCAGGCACTGCGCGGCCACGGGGCAGCGGCGGCAGATCTCCTTGGCCTGCTCGATCTCCCGCAACGCGGGGCCGCTGGTGCCGACCGGGAAGAAGAGCTCCGGGTTTTCACCTCGGCAGGCGGCGTGCTCTCGCCAGTCGTCCGCCATACCTTCTCTCCTCAGCCTCGGTGCACGTGTGTCGGCACGGGCTGTCACCCGGCTCCGTCGCGATAAAGGTGCAGCCAGTCGCCGCCGATCTGGGACACCCACGACAACGCCGGAGCGCCGTCCAACGGGGGGTAACGCCGGGCATCGCTCAGCACCGGCTCGACGTCGGCGTCGAGCCGAACAATCTCCTTGCCCAGCCGGCATACCGCATCGAGGCCGGTCAGCGTCGCGTCGTCGACCAGCAGCACAGGCAGTTCCGGTGCACCGAGTTCCTGCCACTGCGCGCGCCAGTCCCGGATCCGGCGGTACGCACCCGACGTGATCGGATCGCGATGCGGCCCCACGGCGTAGCCGAACTGCAGCAGCGGGTCGGCGGCCGCTCCGGACCGCAGCATCGGCCCGGCGAGCGGAGTGCGTAACACCGTCGGGCTCCCGATGTCCGCACCTTCGCGCCAATAGAGGTCGAAGAGCAGGCGTCGCACCTCGTCCGCCACTGCGGTGCCGTGCGCCTCCGCGTAGGCCGACACCGCCGCCTGGGTCTTGGGAACCACCGGCGGCAATCGCCAGGGCAACTGCTCACCGGGCAGCAGCAGTGGCGCCAGCGAGTCGAACCTGGATCGCAGCTCGTCCGCCCGTCGGGCGCCGGGGTCACCCATGACCGGCCGGTGCGGATCGCACTCGACGGCCCGCCAGTCCACCAGGACGGGCTCGGCGGACTCGGCGGGCGCTGGTGGTTGCGAGTGCGTCAACGCATCGACGCGGCGGCCGGCCAGGTAGCACTCCGGCTCCGTGAAGTCGGCGTAGACGACCAGGTTCACGACAGTCCTCCGATCCACCGGCGTGGCACGGCGCAGTGCGCCACTTCCTTTTTAACGAGTGTATTAGTTTTTATTAGCCGCGGGAAGACCTGCGCAGAGGATCACGTGGACGGAGCCGCTCAGGCGAGGCTGAGCGCTATCCCGTCGAGGATGTCGTGCTCGCTGGCGAGCACCGTGTCGATGCCGGCGACGTCCGCCACGCGGCGGACGATGGTGCGCCAGATCAATGCCCCGGAGCCGATGACGTCGATCCGGCCCGGATGCATGTAGCCCAGCGCCGCGCGCTGCTCGCGGGTGGCGTGGATCAGCGCATCGCAGGACGCCTCGACCAGGGCGACCGGCAGACGGGCGCCGTGGATGCGGTCGGCGTCGTAGGTCGTGAGGCCGAGCGCGTGCGCAGTGATCGTGGTGACCGAACCGGCCAGTCCGATCAGGGTGCCGGTCCGCTCCAGCGGCACGACCGCCGCGGCCTCGTCGATCGCCGCATGGATGTCGGTCAGCGCCGCATCGATCTCCGCGTCCGTCGGTGGGTCGCTGTGCAGGTGGCGTTCGGTGAACCGTACGCAGCCGATGTTGGTCGAGCGTGCGGCCTCGACGTCGCGGCTGCCGAGCACGAACTCCGTCGAGCCTCCGCCCAGGTCCACCACGAGGTATGGCGCGGGCGCTGACGCGTCCGCAACACTCGTCGCGCCTCGGAAACTCAGCCGTGCTTCGTCGTCACCGGTGATGACCTCGGGCTCGATGCCGAAACCGTTGAAGGCAGAAGCGATCCCGCGAGTGAAATCGGCGGCGTTGACCGCGTCCCGGGAGGCCGACGTCGCCACGAACCGCACTCGGTGCACGCTCGCCTCCGTGCACGCGGCGGCATACCGGGTCGCCACGTGCAGCGTGCGCTCCATCGCCTCGGGTGCAATGCGCCCGGTGACGTCGACACCTTGCCCGAGGCGCACGATCTCCATGGTGCGGACCACGTCGGTCAACGCGGTCCCATCGGTGTCGGCGATGAGCAGCCGGATGGAGTTGGTGCCGCAGTCGACCGCGGCGACGCGTGTCACGAGCGTTCGGGGGCGGCGTCGCAGCAACCGCCCTCCCACCAGGCCGGCAGTGCTGCCAGGGCTTCGTCGCCCAGCGGATTGACCCCGGGACCGACGGCCATGGCGTGCGCGACCAGCACGTGCAGACACTTCACCCGCTCCGGCATACCGCCGGCGGAGATGCCGTCGATCTCGGGCACCTCACCGAGCTCCGCGCGGCGGCGCAGGTAGTCCTCGTGTGCGCCGCGGTAGGCGGCCGCGAGCTGCGGGTCGGTGGCGAGGCGGTCGGTCATCTCGCGCATCATCCCCTGCGACTCCAGTGTGCCGATCGCCGCGGTGAGGCGCGGGCAGGTCGCGTAGAAGCTCGTCGGGAACGGTGTGCCGTCCGGCAGCCGGGGCAGCGTGCGCACCACGGCGGGGCAGCCGCACGGGCACCGTGCCGCGATCGCGACGACGCCGCGCGGCAGTCTGCCGAGCTGTTGCTCGACGACGTCCAGGTCCGCCGGGTCGACCGGCGGAAACGTCTCCTCGGTCACCGGATCAGTGCTCACCGGAGGCCACGACGGACTTCCACAGCGTGCCGTACCAGGTCTGCCGCGCCTCAGCCTGCTTCGCGGCGGCCTGCTGGGACTTCTGGTCGGTGACATAGACCGTCAACGTCTTGCCCGGTTTGGCGAAACCGAGCCGCTGACCCGCCTGCGCCGCGACGTAGTCGGGGTCGCTCCACTTGCGCTTGGTCTCCTGCAGTGAGGCGACATTCGCTTGCTGGGCGGCCACCTGCGCCTGCAGCCGCGACACGTGCTGCCGCTCGGAGATGTAGGAGCGCACCGTGGGCGCGATGACCACCGCGAGGAAGACGATCAGCGCACCGAGCACCGCCAGGCGGCGCATGGACCGCGGTGACCGCGGTGCCCGCACGGCGCGGCCGGCCGCCGACGCGGTGCGCACGGTCGTGGTGCGCGCCGCGCTCGACCGACGCCGACCGGCCGACGGCGCCGAGGGGCGTGATGTCGCGCGGGACCGTCCGGTTGCGGCCTTGCGCGAATCGCGTGTCACAAGTCGGCCTTTCGTTGCGTGCGTGTCGTCGGGGCGGGCGATCGGCTCAGGCCGTGAAGCGTGGGAACGCCCCGGCACCTGCGTAGACCGCCGCGTCGTCCAGCTCCTCCTCGATGCGCAGCAGCTGGTTGTACTTGGCGACGCGGTCGGAGCGAGCCGGTGCACCGGTTTTGATCTGACCGCAGTTGGTGGCGACCGCGAGGTCGGCGATCGTGGTGTCCTCGGTCTCACCGGAGCGGTGGCTCATCATGCACCGGAAACCGTTGCTCTGGGCGAGCGACACGGCGTCGAGGGTCTCGGTGAGCGTGCCGATCTGGTTGACCTTGACCAGCAGCGCGTTGGCCGTGCCGGACTGGATGCCCCGAGCCAGCCGCGTCGGGTTGGTCACGAACAGGTCGTCGCCGACGATCTGCACCTTCTCACCCAGCTCGTCGGTGAGGGTCTTCCAACCCTCCCAGTCCTCCTCGTGCAGCGGGTCCTCGATCGAGACCAGCGGGTAGGACGCGACCAGCTCTGCGTAGTAGGCGGTCATCTCGGCGGCGGACTTCCGGGCGCCCTCGAAGGTGTAGCTGCCGTCGGCGAAGAACTCGCTGGCGGCCACGTCGAGCGCGAGCGCGATGTCCTTGCCGGGGGTGTAACCGGCAGCCTTGATCGCGTCGAGGATCAGGTCGAGTGCGGCCCGGTTGGACTCCAGGTCGGGCGCGAAGCCGCCCTCGTCGCCCAGTCCGGTGGACAGCCCACGCTCCTTGAGCACGCCCTTGAGGGAGTGGTAGACCTCGGCGCCCCAGCGCAGCGCCTCCCGGAACGAGCCGGCGCCGATCGGCGCGATCATGAACTCCTGGATGTCGACGTTGGAGTCGGCGTGCGCGCCACCGTTGAGGATGTTCATCATCGGCACCGGCAGCAGGTGGGCGTTGGGTCCGCCGACGTAGCGGAACAACGGCAGGTCCGCGGACTCCGCGGCGGCCTGCGCCACCGCGAGGCTGACCCCGAGGATCGCGTTGGCCCCGATACGGCCCGTGTTGTCGGTGCCGTCGATGCCGATCATCTCCTGGTCGACCAACCGCTGCTCGCTGGCGTCATACCCGAGCACATGCGGGGCGATCTCCTCGGCGACGGCGTCGACGGCGTCCTGCACGCCCTTGCCCAGGTAGCGCTTCTTGTCGCCGTCCCGCCGCTCGACGGCCTCGAACTGGCCGGTGCTGGCACCGGAGGGGACCGCGGCCCGGCCGACCGTGCCGTCGTCGAGGGCGACCTCGACCTCGACGGTCGGGTTGCCTCGGGAGTCGAGGATCTCGCGGGCGAGCAGGGCGTCAATCGTGGCCACTTGGTGAGTCTCCTGGCGCATCGTCGGTGAGTCCGGCAGGCACGATGCCCGCGTCGCTTTCTGCGCCCAGACTATCGCCGAAGACGGCCGGATCCGGGAGGACCCGCTCACACCGGGCCAACCGTCCCGACGGCCGGACGATCGCAGGTTCAGGCGACGGCCGCGACCGCGCCGATGTCGGCGATCTCGGTCGCGTCCGCGTTGCCGCCGGTGCATACGACGGCGCAGCGCTGCGGGCGGTCGGTGTGCTGCAGCAGGCCGGCGAGTGCCGCGGCGCCGGCGCCCTCGGCCAGCGTGTGCGCGGCGGTGCTGAACAACCGCATCGCCGCCATGATCTGCGCGTCGTCCACCAGCAGGAAGTCGTCGAGCCTCCCGTGCATCACCGACAGCGGCAGCTGCGAGCCGCGGGAGGTCGCCACGCCGCTGAAACGGGTGCCGCACTCGGCCTGCTCCACGCGGCCACTGCGCCAGGAGTTGTATGCCGCGGGCGCGGCCGCGCTCTGCACGCCGATGATCCGGCAGCCGGGGGCCAGCTGGTCGCGGACCACGCACGCGCCGGCCGCGCCGGAACCGCTGCCGACCGGCACGTAGACGGCCTCCAGGTCGGGGTGCCGGCGCAGCAGCTCCAGATAGATCGTGGCGTGCCCGTGCACGATGGCCGGGTCGTCGCCCGGACTGACGAATCGCATGCCCCGCTCGGTCGCGAGCTGCACTGCGTGGTCGCACGACTCGCCCATCGTCGCCCCGTACCGGATGACCTCCGCGCCGAGCAGCTGTGTCGCGTGCGCTTTCTCCTCAGGCGCCGTCACCGGCATCACCACGATGGTGGGTGCCTTGGCGAGCCGGCCGGCATACGCCAGGCTCTGCGCGTGGTTGCCGGTCGACGCGCTGATCAGGCCGGCGCGACGCTCGTCCTCGGTCAGGTCCGCGGCGAGGGACACCCCACCTCGTACCTTGAAAGCGCCTGTCGGCTGGACGTTCTCGTGCTTGACGACGACCTCCGCACCGACTGCCTCATTGAGCGCTGGGTAGGTCCAGGACGGCGTCGGCGGCAGCTCGGCCGCGATCGCGTCGGCTGCGTGCAGGACTCCGGCGAAGGTCAGTGCGCTCATGCCGATCAGTGTGAGCGGTCCGCGTCCCATCGGTCCAATAGATGTTTTCTCGGAATGAGAACGACAACATCGATACATTGTCTGCATGCTCGATCTGCGTCGACTGCAGGCACTGGTCGCCGTCGCCCGCACCGGATCGGTGTCCGCGGCGGCCGAGGAGTTGCACTACGGCCAGCCGACCATCTCCCACCACCTGCGCCGGCTCGAGGCCGAGACCCACACGGTGCTGGTGCAGCGGGTCGGCCGCGGCATCCGGCTGACCGCGGAGGGCCCGGCGCTGGCACACCGCGCCGAGGAGATCCTCGCGCTCGGCAGGCGTGCCGAGGAGGAGCTGCAGCTGGCCGCCGGGCTGCGAGCCGGCCGTGTCCGGCTCGCGGCCTTCCCGTCCGCAGCCGCCACTCTGGTGCCGCCCGCGCTCACCTCGCTGCGGACCTCCGCGCCCGGTGTGGCCATCGAGCTGGTCGAGGCGGAACCGCCCGATGCCATCGAACTGCTGCGGGCCGGCCGGGTGGACCTGGCGATCACCTTCACGTATGACGACAGCGACGCCGAGCTGCTCAGCGCCGACACCGTGCTGACCGACCATCTCTACCTCGTCGAACCGGCCGGCGCACGGCGCCGGACCGCCGGGCGCGCGCTGCGCGCGCATCGTCATACGCCGTGGGTGGCAGGCTGCGAGCGGTGCCGGGCGCAACTGGTCCAGTTGTGCGCGGCGAGTGGGTACGAGCCCGAGATCAGCTTCGCGACCGACGACTACCTGGCCGTGCAGGCGCTCGTGGCCCAGGGCGCGCTGGTCAGCATCCTGCCCGGCCTCACGCTCGCCGTACACCGGCATCCCGGCGTGCGCGCCACCCGGCTGCCCGCCACCCGGCAGGTGCAGGTCGTCACCTACGGCGCACCGCCGCGCCCCCGGGCGGTCGACGCCGTGGCCGATGCCATCGTGGCCGCGGCCCGCGAGGTCGTGACACCGGACTGAGCGACGGAGACCGGATTGCGCTACCGCACGACCGCCGTCAGCAGTTCACCGCCCCGACACCGCGCATCGCCACGACGAGCGGCGTGGTGCCCGCCTCGGCCTCGATACCGTCAGCGGCGCCACCGCGGTCCGCGCTGCTGCGGTGGGCACTGACCTTGAACTTGCCCACGATCCGAGAGATCCGCAGCTCGACCCCGACGATCTTGTCGAGCTGTTCGGCGAGGTAGTCGGTGGGCGCCTGACCCATGTGCCACGCGTCATCGCGCCCCCGCTCCATCGCGCCGGTGAGCTTGGCGACCACGCCACGGGTCCAGCGCGGGTCGTCGTGTACGACGAGCTCGCCGTACACGTGCGCCACGAGGTAGTTCCAGGTCGGCACGACCCGGTGGTGCTCCCGCTTGGACGGATACCAGGTGGGCGACACGTAATGATCGGACCCGTTGAACACCACCAGCGTCTCCCCCTCGTGGTGGCCCTCGCGCCATACGTCGTTGGCCCGCGCGACGTGCCCGACCAGCCGGTCGTCGCCGCTCCCGCTCTCCAGCAGAAGCGGAATGTGGTTGGCGCTCAACGTGTTTCCGTCACTGGTCACGACCGTGGCAAGCGGCACGTCGGCGATCAGTCCGGCGATCTCGGCGGCGGACGTCGCTGCGTCGTGGGCGGGCAGATAGACCATGCGGTCATCGTGGCACTTCGGAGCCGTCGGCGCCCGGTCAGGCCGTCGGTCAGGGCGTCGGTCAGGGCGATGAGGTCCGGGCGACGCGGCGCAGTACGTCGCGCAGGGCGGCGTCGGCCGACGTTCCGGCAGCACGCGCCTCCGCCACCAGGGCGAGCAGCCGGCCACCGAGGTCCACCCTGTCGTCATACGCCAGTTGTATGCCGCGCCGGTCCGCGCGGGTCAGGACCTTCTCGGCCGTGAGCAACGGGGACAAGGACACCGGTATGCCGGCCAGCAGGTCGTCCTGGTCGCGGTCCGCCTTCTCCGCCGCCTTGATGCGCTCCCAGGACTGCTCGACCTCGTCCGGCGTGGTCGCGTCACCGTCGCCGAACACGTGCGGGTGCCGGCGGATGAGCTTGTCCACCAACCCCGCTGCGACCTGATCGATGTCGAAACCGGGGTCCTCGTCAGCGGCGATACGCGCATGGAAGAGCACTTGCAGCAGCACGTCGCCGAGTTCCTCGGCCACGTGAGCGGTGTCACCGATCTCGATCGCCTCGACCGTCTCGTGCGCCTCCTCGAGGAGATATTTGGCCAGCGATTCGTGCGTCTGCGCCGCATCCCAGGGGCAGCCGCCCGGCGACCGGAGGCTGTCCATGACCGAGACGGCGTCCAGCAGGCGTGCTCCCGGCAGGTCCCAGGACCCCACCAGCACCTCGATCTGCGGCGGCGACTCCAGCCGGGTGAGTTCCTCGGCCAGCGCGTCGGTCAGTCCGGGATCGGCATCGGGCGAGCCGATCCACACCACCGAGCCGGCTGCCGCCGCTTCGACCAGCGCGCGAGCGGCCGCGGCGGCCGAGTCGAACGGCATCGCCGTGACCTCGAGACCGGAGGCGGCAACGGTCGACGGCAACGGGTCGTCCACATCCGCGGCGAGCACCCGATCGGCGGTCTCGAGCGCGAGCCAGGCGTCCCGGGACATCAGCCCGGCCGGCACGCGGGGGCTGGTGACCAGGACGGTCAGCAACGGGTCGGCGCTCAACCCTGGCCTTGGGCCTGGCCCTGCGGCTGAGCCGCCTGGCCCGACGGCGTCGCCTTGATCCACGGATCGGAGTCGGCGACCATGCCCTTGCCCTTCTCCCAGGCGCCGTACCGCGGATTGACCGTGACGTCGCTCTTCTTGGTCAGTGCCTGCAGGCTGGCGTTGTCCAGGTCGCCGTTGTTGGCCAGGGTGCTGATCAGCGCATCGACCTCCAGCGCCTTCAACGCGACGTCGGACAGCTCGGCCTTGGGCTTCTGCGCCTGGATCTGGCTGGCCGTGATGGGCGACTGGCCCTTCTGCGCGGCATACTTCTCGACCTGCGGGCCGATCGCCAGCCGGCCGGCCACCACACCGGGATCCACCGGACCACCGACGAATGCGGAGATGTCCTTGGCCGCGGTCTGCAACTGATCGTTGGTCACCGTCTTGCCGTCATACGTCAGCGCGGTGCTGCCGTCGTGCATCACGCCGCTGCTCCCGCATCCTGCGAGCGCGAGGGTGCACAGCATTGCTGCGCCGCCCAGGGCGAATCGACCGCGACGGAAGCTCGGCATGGCAGATGGGCCTTTCTCGGTACGTTGTCGTCGTGGCGTGGAGCGACGCCACGCCTCATGCATCATGCCAGCCCGACCTGGGGCGACGCCGGTCCGGGTCGCGGGTCACGATGCAGCACCGGCGGCCGCCCCGATGTCGTCCAGCAGCACCGCCTTGATCAGCTGCGCGGCCCAGCGCAACACCTCGGTGTCGCGCAGCGGCTTGCCGCCGACGGGTGCCGTCTTGGGCTGCGGCACCAGGATCTGATGGATGGCGGGCTTGACCATCGTGCCCTTGTAGAGCCGCTCCAGCCGTAGTTGCTGGCTCTCCCGCAGGTCGACCGGCCCGAAACGCACCATCCGGCCCTGCACCGCGATGTCGCCGATGCCGGCCCGGCGCGCGATGACCCTCAGTCGCGCCACCTCGAACAGGTGCTGCACCGGCTCCGGCGGGGCGCCGTAGCGGTCGCGCAGTTCGGCCTCGATCTCTCCCAGCCCCGCCTCGTCCTCGACGGTGGCCAGCTTCTTGTAGGCCTCCAGCCGCAACCGCTCCCCCGGCACGTAGTCGTGCGGCAGGTGGGCATCGACCGGCAGCTCGATCTTGACCTCCGTGGGCGCCGCGGAGGTGCCGTCGCCCCGGAAGTCGGCGACCGCCTCGCCGACCATGCGGACATAGAGATCGAAGCCGACGCCGGCGAGGGGACCGGACTGCTCACCGCCCAGCAGGTTGCCGGCACCGCGGATCTCCAGGTCCTTCATCGCCACCTGCATGCCGGCACCGAGATCGGTGTGGCTGGCGATCGTCTGCAGGCGGTCGTGCGCGGTGTCGGTCAGCGGCTTCTCCGGCGGGAAGAGGAAGTAGGAGTAGGCGCGCTCGCGGCCGCGGCCGACCCGTCCGCGCAACTGGTGCAGCTGGGACAGGCCGAGCTGGTCGGCTCGGTCCACGATCAGGGTGTTGGCGTTGGAGATGTCCAGACCGGTCTCGATGATGGTGGTGCACACCAGCACGTCGAACTCGCGATCCCAGAAGGACGTGACGACGTCCTCCAGTCGATGCTCCGACATCTTCCCGTGCGCCGTCGCCACCCGGGCCTCCGGCACGAGCTCACGCAGCCGGGAGGCGACCTTCTCGATCGTGCCGACCTTGTTGTGGACGAAGAACACCTGCCCCTCGCGCATGAGTTCACGGCGTATGGCGGCGGCGATCTGCTTCTCCTCGTAGCCGCCGACGAAGGTCAGCACCGGATGACGTTCCTCCGGGGGTGTCGCCAGCGTCGACATCTCGCGGATGCCGGTCACCGCCATCTCCAACGTGCGCGGGATCGGGGTTGCGGACATGGCCAGCACGTCGACCGCGGTGCGCATCTGCTTCAGCTGCTCCTTGTGCTCCACACCGAAACGCTGTTCCTCGTCGATGACGGCCAACCCGAGGTCCTTGAACTTCACCTCGTTGCCGAGCAGGCGGTGCGTGCCGATGACCAGATCGACTGCTCCGGAACGCAACCCGTCGAGGACCTCACGCGCCTCGCGGTCGCTCTGGAAGCGGGACAGCGCCTTCACCACCACCGGAAAACCGGCATAGCGCTCGGTGAATGTCTGGTAGTGCTGCTTGACCAGCAACGTCGTCGGCACCAGCACCGCGACCTGCTTGCCGTCCTGGATCGCCTTGAACGCGGCCCGGATGGCGATCTCGGTCTTGCCGTAGCCGACGTCGCCGCAGATGAGGCGGTCCATCGGCACCGACTTCTCCATGTCGGCCTTGACCTCGTCGATGCTGCTGGCCTGGTCCGGGGTCTCGATGTAGGCGAACGCGTCCTCCAGCTCCCGCTGCCACGGGGTGTCCGGCCCGAAGGCGTGACCCTCGGTCGCCATACGGGCGGAGTAGAGCTGGATCAGCTCGGCCGCGATCTGCCGCACGTGCCGGCGGGCCCGCGATTTGGTGGTCTGCCAGTCGGATCCGCCCATCTTGTTCAGGGACGGCGCCTCGCCACCGACGTAGCGGGTGACCTGGTCCAGCTGATCGGTCGGCACGTAGAGCTGGTCGGCCGGCTGTCCCTTCTTGGCCGGTGCGTAGTCGATCACCAGGTATTCACGGGTGGCGCCACCGACGGTGCGCTGCATCATCTTGGCGAACCGTCCGACGCCGTGCTGCTCGTGCACCACGAAGTCGCCCGGGTGCAGCTGCAGCGGGTCGACGACGTTGCGCCGCCGCGACGGCATCTTGCGCATGTCCTTGGTGCTGCCGCCGTGGGTCGAGGAACCGGTGAGGTCGCCTTCGGTGAGCAGGACGAAATCGCTTGAGCCGAGCGTGAATCCGTGGCCCAGAGCACCTGTGGCGAGCTCGACCGAACCCGTCGCCAGGTCCTCGATCCGACGTGACGGCACGTCGTGGTCGCGGAGCACCTCCCCGATGCGGTGCCCCAGCCCGGGGCCCTCGGTGACGATCAGCACCCGGTTGCCCTCGCGGATCCAGTCGCGGATGTCCCCGATCGCCTGCTCGGTGTTGCCGCGGTAGAGCGGGACCTCTGCGGTGCCGAGGGTCACCTGCTCACCGGCCAGGGCGTCGTCCTCCTGGAACTGCGTGAGCTCGTCATCGCTGGCGAAGGACGAGAACGCCCACCAGGCAAGGCCTTCGGACAGTGCGTGGTCGCGCAGCTCCGGCAACGACCAGTAGGACGCGGTTCCGAGCACCGACTGCAGGTCGACCGGCACGGCGTTGCCGGCCGCCGCGTTGGCCCAGCTCGCGTCGAGGAACTCCGCACTGGTCGCGACCAGGTCATGGGCGCGCGTGCGCACGCGTTCGGGGTCCGCGACCAGGACGTGGGTGCCCTGCGGCAGCACGTCCAGCAGCGTCTCCATGCCTCCGGCGGTCCCACCGGCCAGCAGGATCGGCGCGAGCGACTCCATGCCCTCGACCGCGATCCCCTCGGCGACCTTCAGGAGCATGTCCTGCACGCCGGGCAGCTGAGTCGCCAAGGTGGCGGCGCGCGAGCGCACGTCCTCGGTGAGCAGCAGCTCGCGGCACGGCGGCGCCCACAGCCCGTGCTCGGCGACCTCCAGGCTGCGCTGGTCGGCAACCTTGAACCACCGGATCTCCTCGACCGTGTCTCCCCAGAACTCCACGCGGACGGGGTGTTCCTCGGTCGGCGGGAAGACGTCGAGAATGCCTCCGCGCACGGCGAATTCGCCGCGCCGTTCGACCAGGTCGGTGCGGGTGTATGCCGCCCCGGCCAACGCCTCGACGACATCCGGCAACAGGGCATCCTGCCCCACCCGCAACGACACCGGCGCCAGGTCGCCCAGCCCCTTCGCGATCGGCTGCATGAGCGCCCGGACGCTGGCGATGACCACGCTGATCTCGCCATACGTCTCGTCGCCGGCATCGGGATGCGCCAAGCGACGCAGCACGGCCAGGCGCCGGCCGACGGTGTCGCTGCGCGGGCTGAGGCGTTCGTGCGGCAGCGTCTCCCAGCTGGGGAACTCCACGACGCGTTCGGCGGGCAGGAAGCCGCGCAGACAGGCGGCGAGGTCCTGCGCTTCCCGGCCGGTGGCTGTCACGGCGAGCACGGTGCGTGCCGGACGGCCGGCCGCGCCCTGGGCCACCATCGCCGTCAGCGGGCCGCGAGCGCCCGGCGCACAGGCGATGTCGACGACGTTCGCGGTGCCGACGTGACTCATCAGCCGGGCGACGGCCGCGTCGCGTGCCAACAGGTCGAGGACGGGTTGCAAGCTCACCGGTGAGCAGCTCCTTCGGGCATCGTGGCCGCGCTCGCGGACACGCAAAAGGGCCCCGTTCGCGGGCGAGACGGGGTTGACGAGGTCAATTCTAGACGTGGCCGGCGACAGCCGCGGCGCCGCGACGGTTGCTCAGCGGGCGTGGACGATGTTCTGACTGTCCGTGAGCCCCTTGGTCATCAGCAGTTCGACGGCCTCGACGGCGTCGGGCACCAGGAAGTCCAACTCCTTGCGCTCGGTCGCGTTGAAGTCCTTCAGCACGTATGCCGCGGCGTCCATCCGGCCCGGGGGCCGGCCGATGCCGACCCGCACCCGCAGGTAGTCCTTGCTGCCGACCGACTTGCTGATCGACTTCAGGCCGTTGTGGCCGCCCTCGCCGCCGCCGCGCTTGAGCCGCAGGGTCGCGAAATCGATGTCGAGTTCGTCGTGCACCACGATGAGGTGTTCCAGCGGGACCTTGAAGAAGCGCAGCAGGCCCGCCACCGGGCCGCCCGACTCGTTCATGTAGCTGGTCGGCGTCGCGATGACCGCCGGCCGGCCGGCGACGTGCACCTGCGCGGCGAGCGCGCCGGCCTTGTGGGCCCGCAGCCCCGTGCCGGCGTCGGACGCCAGCCGGTCGATCACCATCGCGCCGACATTGTGCCGGTTGCCGGCGTACTTGGGGCCGGGGTTGCCGAGACCGACGATGAGGAACACGAGGACACGGTATACGGGCCGCCCGATCGACGACTTCATGACCCGATCCCCTGACGTTGCAATTAATCCGCGACGCATTCCGGGGTCGGATTTACTGACTCGGCCGAGGGGACTTCACCCAGGTTTTCACCGCAGTAATGAGGGGGCGGCCATTCGTTGTTCACCGATATCTCGGACGGTAGTCCCGCCGCAGTCGCGGCCGGTCGTGACCGCCGGAGGTGATGCCGCGATCAACCGTCCCCCGTCTCGTTCCGAGGGCACCGGGTCACACCCGTCCGCCACAGACCGGAGGTCACAGTTGATGGCTGCCAGAACCGCTGCCTCACCGCAGCCCGGAGTCGGCGCGGACCAGGTCTCGTCGTCGCTGATACTCCGCGTCGGCACCGACGTGCAGGCCATCGCCAGTGTCACCGAATCGATACAGCGGCACGGCCGGCGCTACCTGGATCGCATGTTCACCGCGCAGGAGGTCGAATCGTGCGGCGGCTACGACGCCGAACCGTACGTGCTCGCTCCGGGGCTGACGGCGCGGTTCTGTGCCAAAGAAGCCGTGCTGAAAGCGCTGCGGCCGCTCAGCATCATCCCCGAATGGCGCGACATCGAAATCGTCCGGATGCCCGGCGGGTGGGTGGGCGTGCGACTGGTCCGCGGCGCCAAGACACTCGCCGAGGACAACCAGCTGCTCAATTTCGAGATATCGCTCTCGCACGACCGGGAGGTCGCCGTGGCGACCGCCGTCGCCATCGGCTTCCGCGAACCGGAGGACGACCGATGACTGCCCCGACAGCTGGGCGTGGCGCTCGGACCATCGGCGACCACCAGCGACGACGTTCGAATCTTCGATAGGGAGGACTCAGCAATGGAAACACGCATCAAGTCGGTCCTGGCGGCATACGGCCGATTGCCCCGTCCGGTCGAGGAACTCGGCCGCGAGGACGACCTCTACCGGGCAGGACTCACCTCACATGCCAGCGTCAACGTCATGCTCGGCCTGGAGGACGAGTTCGACATCGAATTCCCGGACTCGATGCTGCGCAAGAGCACTTTCGAATCAATCATCGCAATCGAATCGGCGCTGCGCGAGCTCACCGATCAGACGCAGCTACCTGCCTGAAGCCGGAGGATCGCATGTCCAGCATTGCCGAGACCGTCGTCGCCCCCACCAGCCTGTCACCGGTCGAGATCGCGTCCGCGATCGCCGCGGACGTCGCCGCGCCGGCGGCCGAATCGGTCGACCGGGAGTCGCGTTTCCCCTCCGAGGCGATCGGGGCGATGCGGGATGCCGGCATGCTCGGCGCGCTCATACCCGTCGCCGACGGCGGGCTCGGGTGGTCACTGGAGGATGTCGCCCGGTCGATCACCGAGCTGGCCAAGGGCTGCTCGTCGGCCGCGATGGTCTACGCGATGCACCAGATCCAGGTCGCCTGCCTGGTGCGGCACGGCAGCAACGCGGCGCTGCGCGAATTCACCCGCCGCGTCGCCGCCGAGGGGCTCCTGCTCGCGTCCGCGACCACCGAGGTCGGCATCGGCGGCAACGTCCGCAACAGCAGTTGCGCGGTCGAGACCGACGGCGACCGCTTCTCATTGACGAAGCAGGCCCCGGTCATCTCCTACGGGCAGCACGCCGACGCCATACTGGCCACCGCCCGGCGCACGCCGAACAGCCCACCGAACGATCAGGTGCTCGTGCTGTGCCGAGGCGAGAACGTCACGCTGGAGCCGAAATCCGGCTGGGACGCGCTCGGTTTCCGCGGCACCTGCAGTCTCGGCTTCGTCCTGTCGGTGACCGGTGACCTCGAGGACGTCCTGCCGGTCCCGTACGGCGACATCTCCTCGCAGACGATGCTGCCGGTCTCCCACATCCTGTGGTCGTCTCTCTGGTTCGGGATCGCCAGCGCCGCGAGCGACAAGGCGCGTCGCTTCGTGCAAGCGGCCGCGCGCAAGAACCCGGATGTGACACCGCCCAACGCGTTGCGGCTGGCCGAGCTGACCACGGTGCTGCAGCAGTTCCAGGACCTGGTCATCGCCGCCCGCGATCGTTACACCGCGATCGCCGAGGACCAGTCGCAGACGACGTCGATCGGCTTCGCGATCAACATGAACTCCCTGAAGGTCTCGGCTTCCACACTCGTCGTCGACGTCGTCCAGCGAGCCCTGCTGATCTGCGGGATGGCGGGTTACGCCAACCACAGCCCGTTCACGCTCGGGCGGCTGCTGCGCGATGCGTATGGCGCCCAGTTGATGGTCAACAACGATCGCATCAACGCCAACAACGCCCAACTGCTGCTCGTGTCACGGGGTTGAGAACAATGGTCCAGCACACGACTCTCGCCACCGACCGGCTGGCGGCACAACGTGAATTCCGCACGGAGCTGATCGATTCCGGCGTGCTGGTCGCGACCTCGGTCGACGGTCTCTATCAGCGCTCGGCGGTCTTCGAGTCCGTGGTCCGCGGTCTCGAACGTCGGGTGTCGGCCGAGGGCGCCGACCGGTACGAACCGCTGCTGTTCTTCCCGCCGGTGCTGCCGCGGGACGTGTTCGTCCGCAGCGACTACCTGCGTTCCTTCCCCGACCTGACCGGGTCCGTGGACACCTTCGTGGGCGACGATCGTGACCATGCCGAGTTGCTGCAGGCGCTGGACTCGGGTGCGGACTGGACGCAGTACCTGACGCCCGCCGAGGTGATGCTGTGCTCGGCGGCCTGCCACCCGCTCTACCCGAGCCTGACGGGCACCTTGCCGGTGGGCGGCCGGCGGATGGAGGTGCAGGGGTTCTGCTTCCGCCACGAACCGAGCATCGACCCGGCTCGGATGCAGGTCTTCCGCCAGCACGAGTTCGTCGCCGTGGGCGACCCGGAGGTCTGTGTCGCGCACCGGGAGGAGTGGCTCGAGCGGGCGCTGCGCATCCTTGGCGGTCTGGGTCTTGCGGTTCGCAAGGTCGTCGCCAACGACCCGTTCTTCGGACGCGCCGGCCGCATGCTGGCAGCGAACCAGCGTGACACCGCCCTGAAGTACGAGATCGTCTGCCCGATCACCTCCGCGGAGTTCCCGACAGCGATCGCCTCGGGCAATTACCACATCGACCACTTCGGCGGGCCGTTCTCGATCCGCACCGCCGACGGCGACACGGCGCACTCGGCCTGCATCGGCTTCGGGATGGAACGGATCACCCTGGCACTGTTGAAGACCCACGGCCTCGACCCGCAGTGCTGGCCGAGCACGGTGCGGACGCAGCTGGCACTATGACCATCCACCGCTGGCCCGCCGCCGAGGGACCGCCCTCGGTGACCACGCAGCTGCTGCCGGTGCGCGCCGACGACTACCGGACCCATGCACTGCACTCGACCGACCGGATCTGGACCGAGACCAACTGCTACGTCGACGTCTGGTGGGAGGTGCTGCACTGCCTCGGACTGGACCCGATGGTGGCCGGCGCCTTCGCAGTCGGCGCAGACTTCGAGGGCGACCAATGGACCTTCTTCAAGTACCCCGAGGGGGACCTGCGGCGTGCATATGGAATCGACGTGCATGAGATGAACCCCTGGCGCGGCGTGCTCGAGCACGTCGTCGAACAACTCTCGCTCGGTCGGTTGATGACCGTCGAGGCGGACTCCTTCCACCTGCCGGACACACGAGGGGTCGCGTACCAACTCGAGCACGTCAAGTCGACGATCGTGCCGAATGCGGTGGATGTCGCGGGCCGGTTCCTCGGCTACTTCCACAATGCAGGCTACTTCGAGCTGCAGGGCGACGACTTCGACGGCGTCTTCCGGCGGGGCGAGCATGCAGCGTCCGGCGCCCTGCCGCCATACACGGAGATCATCCGGCTCGAGGGGATGCACCGGCTGGCCGACCGGCAGGCGACCGCACTGGCCGTGGACCTGCTCGCCGAGCACATCGCGCGAGCACCGGTCGACAACCCGGTCACCCGCCTGGCGGGACGGATGACGACCGACCTGCCCTGGTTGCGGAACCAGCCACCGGAGACGTTCCATCTGTGGGCATTCGGGACCGTGCGGCAGTGCGGAGCATCCGCCGAGACCGCGGCGTCGTTCCTGACCTGGCTCGCCGACCGCGGTGGTCCGGCCGATGCCCGTGCGGCTGCCGAGCCGTGGATGAACCTCGCGGACCAGGCCAAGTCCTTGCAGTTCGCGCTTGCTCGTGTCGCTCGCGGCCGAACGATCGATCTGCGGCAGAGCATGCACCAGATGGCTCACGAGTGGGAGCGGGCCCGCACCCTCACCGCGGCGTTGGTCGGGTCGTGAACGCTGCGGCCGATCTGCTCGCCGGCGCCTCATGGGAGTGCGCTGCCGCAGCTGTGGGGTCCACGGATGCGCCCGGGCACGGCTGGACGCCCGCGCACGTGCCCGGGACCGCGGCGCACGCGCTCGTGCTGGCCGGGGACCCGGGTGCGCTGGCGCGCGACTACGACAACGAGGACTGGTGGTGGCGCTGCGAGTTCGTCACTGACAGAGCAGGCCGCTACACCCTGGTCAGCGACGGGCTGGCGACGTATGGCGAGGTGCTGATCGACGACGAGCCCGTGCTGGAGACCCGCAACATGTTCGTCGGTCAGCGCGCCGAGATCAGGCTCGACAAGGGCGCTCACCTGCTCCACATCCACTGCCGCTCGCTCCAACCCGTGCTGGCCCGACGCCATCCCCGGCCGCGGTGGAAGAGCCCCGATCTGGTGCACCAGAACCTGCGCTGGATCCGCACCTCGCTGGTCGGTCGCCAGGTCGGCGGGGTCCCGGCTCCGGCCCCCGTCGGCCCGTGGCGACCGCTCACCCTGCATCGTGCGGACGACCGCCACGCCCGGACGACCGCGCTGCGGGCCGATTGCGCTCCGGATGGGTCGGGGACCGTCCAGGTCACCGTCGAGGTCACCGGCATCGGCAGCACTGCACCCGTGGAGATCCGGGTCGGGCACGTCGCCGCGCCCTGTGACGTCACCCGGCGGCGCAACGCCGCCGTCGTCAGCGCCCGGGTCCACCTGCCACACGTCGAACGCTGGTGGCCGCACACACATGGCGACCAGCCGCTCTACGACGTCGTCCTCGTCGCGGGGCAGACCGAGTTGCCGGTCGGACGCGTCGGCTTCCGCACGGTCGCGGTCGACCGCACCGACGGCGCCTTCACATTGCTGGTCAACGACACCCCGATCTTCACCCGTGGCGCCTGCTGGTCACCGACCGACCCCGTCTCCCTGCAGGACGGGCCGGTGCGGCAGCAGCTGCACACGGTGCGCGACGGCGGGCACAACATCGTGCGCGTCAGCGGCACCGGTGTCTATCCCAGCACCGACTTCCTGGACCACTGCGACGACCTGGGCCTGTTGGTCTGGCAGGACTGCATGCTGGCGTTCTTCGACGCGCCCGATGACGTGGACTTCGCGGCCGATCTGCGCGCGGAGGTCGAGCACCTGCTGCGGGCCTTCGGCGGACGGCCCTGCCTGGCAGTGCTGTGCGGGAGCAGTGACGCCGAGGAACAGGCCGCCTATCTCGGCCTGCCACCGGACCGGTGGGTCGCGTCGGTCGCGGCACAGGACATTCCGCAGCTGGTCGAAGAGTTGGCACCCGGCACGCCATACGTGCGTAGCTCGCCCGGCGAGAGCCCCCTGCCCAGCATGGTCAGCTCCGGGCCCTCCCACTACTACGGCGTCGGCGCCTACCTCCGGCCGACAACCGACGCCCGCCGCGCGGGAGTGCGGTTCGCCTCCGAGTGCCTGTGTATGGCGTGCCCGGCCGATGTCGAGGACAGTGTCGACGGCGTCCTGGCGCACCGCCGGCTCGGGCACCATCCCTCGTGGAAAGCGTTGATCCACAGGGATGCCCAGTCGTCGTGGGATCTGGAGGACGTTCGAGAGTGGTACACCCGCCACCTCTTCGGGCTCGACCCGATCGAGCTGCGCCGGTCCGACGGCGCCCGCGCTGCAGCGGTCGCGCGAGCAACCGTCGCCACTGTCTTCGACGATGTGCTCTCCGAATGGCGTCGGCCCGGCTCCACCTGCGCCGGTGCGATCGTCTTCGAGGGTCACGATGTCGGCTTCGGCGGCGGGATCGGCATCGTCGACGGGCACGGCCGGCCCAAGGCACCGTGGTACGTGATGCGGCGGTTGATGCAACCGGTCGCCGTGATGATCACCGACGAGGGCGTCAACGGGCTCGGCATACACGTCGCCAATGACGGCCCGCGCACCTGGGACGGGACGCTCCGTGTCGACCTGGTCCAGGACGGGGAGCACATCGCCGATGCGATCACCGTTCCCGTACGAGCGCCCGCACCGGGAACCACGGTCGATCTGGCGGCGGCGCTCGGCGGCTTCCGGGACATCAGCTATGTGCACCGCTTCGGTCCTCCGGCGTATGACGTCGTCGCGGTGACCCTCGTCGCAGCGGACGGCTCCGAGGTCTCCCAGGCGAGTTTCGTGGCCGGCGAACGGTTGCGGCCGGTGGACGCCCACCTCGGGCTGGCGGCGACAGCCCGCCAGGATGCCTCGCGGCAATGGGTGCTGGACGTCTCCGCTGCCCGTTTCGCGCAATGGGTGCAGGTGTGCATCGACGGTTGGCAACCGGAGGACAGCTGGTTCCATCTGTTGCCCGGTGTGCCGCGGTCGGTGCCGCTGCACCGCCGGGCCGACGCGCTGCCGGGTCCGCCGCGCGGCGACGTCACCGCGCTGAACGCCGTGCGCTCGACTCGGATCGAGGTGGCGATGTGATCGACACCCCCACCTGGTTCGGACCGGCGGACCGTGCCTTGTTCGGGTGGTTCTGCACGCCCGACTCCGGTTGCGCCGACTACGGCGTCCTGCTGTGCCCGCCGATCGGGGAAGAGGAACACAACGCCCACGAGACGATCCGTCGTACGGCCTGGGGCCTCGCCGGGAAGGGGATCGCGACACTGCGTTTCGACTATCACGGCACCGGCGACTCGATGGGCCGCTGGACCGACGAGGGCCGCGTCGCGGCGTGGTTGACCAGCATCACCGATGCGTACGACGCCCTGCGCGCAACCGGTGTCCCACAACTGGGCGGGCTCGGGATGCGTGTGGGCGCAACACTTCTCGCGACCGCACTGGCCCGTGGCGCCATTGATCAGAACCTCCTGGTCCTGTGGGACGCGTGCAGCGGCAAGAGCATGCTGCGGGAAGGCCTGGCGCGCAGCCCGGGCGCCACCGAACGCCACGACGGATCGATCGAGACACCGGGCTACCTCTATGCCCCGCAGACCGTCATGGATCTGCACACCATCGACCCCGCCACACTGGACGCCGGCATCGTGGCCGACACGGTGCTGGTGCTCAACCGTGACGACCGGCCGGCGCCGCGCGGACTGCGTCGGCGGCTGCCGCCCTCGGACCGAGTGCACTGGCAGACCTGCTCCGGCATGTCCGACATGCTCGACGTCCCGATGGACAAGAACACCGTGCCGGATGCCGCGGTCGAGCAGGTCGTCGGGTGGATCGAACAACACGTCGAACGTGGCGAGCCCGCGACACTGAAGATCCCGTGCGCCACGGTCGACCTGCCCCAGCATGACGGTCCCACGGTGATCGAGTCGGCGATCCGGCTCGGCGACGTGGGCCTGTTCGGCATCTGCACCGAACCGGCCGAGCGAACGCGCGGAGTGACGGTCGTCTTCGTCAATGTCGCCAACGACCGACAGACCGGTCCCGGACGTCGATGGGTCGACATGGCGCGGGCACTCGCTGCGGACGGCTTCCGGTGCATCCGGCTCAGCCAGTCCGGCACCGGTGACAGTCCGACCGGGCAGGGACAGACCTTCGGCGATCTGTACTGTCCGCAGTGGCTCACCGACCTGCCGGACGCGCTGTCCGATCCACTGGTGTCCGGGACGCTCGGCGCTGAGCGAATCGCGTTGGTCTCGTTGTGTTCCGGTGCGTACAGCGCGCTCGAGGCGGCGATGCGTGTCCCGGTCGCGGTCGTCTACCCGATCAACGTCATCCTGACCATCTACGACACCAGTCGTGGCCAGCGGCTGCACAGCGACGAGCGGCTGGTGGCCCGACCGGTCGGCCATGCCTTCCTGCCCCGTTCGATGCCGTGCTCGGCCGCCGTCGCGCGCAGGCGGCTGATCGCATGGCGGGTCTACCGGCAGGTCGCCGTGCGGAACGCACCGCTTTCCGCCATACACAGCCTGATCCGCCGTGGTACGGCGGTCGTGCTGCTGATGAGTCCGGACGACGGACGACATTTCTGGGAGTCGGCCTTCTGGTCCGGGCTCTTCTCCTGGCGCTGGCGGCGGGCCGGAATGTTCCGGCTGCCGATCGATGAGCGGATCGACCACCCGCTCATGACTCAGGACGGCCAACAGGCCGTGGTCACCTTCATCCATCGGGACCTTCGTGACCGCTTCCCGAGCGGGTAGTACGCGTCCCGGGCCAAGGAGCACAACATGAGCGATCGTCCGGCCAACCCCGTGCCAGCAGCACCCGTGGCCGCAGATGTGAACGATCCGGTCTGGACGGCGACCGCTGCCACCTACCAGACCCACTTCAACTGGAACGACGCCGGTGAACGCGTCGTCATCCGGCAGCTGGCTGACGAGGTCCGCGATAGCCGCATCCTGGACGTCGGCGTCGGCGCCGGACGGACCAGCTGGTTGATCGGGCTGCTCACCGCCCGGTACACCGGGGTCGACTACACGCCGGCGAGGGTCGAAGCGGCCCGCCAGAACTGCCCGTGGGCCGACATACGGCTCGGCGACGCGTGCTCGTTGGAGTTCGCGGACCGGTCGGTCGACCTGGTCTTCTTCAGCAACGCCGGCATCGATTCGCTCGACCACGCGAACCGGTCCCGGGCACTGAGCGAGTTCGCGCGGGTGCTGCGCCCGGGTGGACTGCTGGTCTACTCGACCCTGAACCGGTCAGGGCCGTTCTTCGGTGCTCATCCCGGCCCCGTCCACGCACCCGGCAAGCCGCCGTCGCCGTACCGGGTGGGCAGGTTCGCGGCCCGGGCCGTGTTGCACCCGGCCATGCACCTGACCGGTTTCCGGAACGTCCGGCACCACACGGACCTCTTCGAGGATCACCAGGACTGGGCGATCGACACCATGCCGACGCACGACTGGTCCCTGATCGTGCACTACGTCACGCCCGACGCAGCCCGGGCCGAGGTGGCGGCCCATGGCTTCGGGGGGACGCGCCTGGTGGATCATCTCGGTCTGCCGATCGACCCGTCCGACGCCGCGGATCGTTCGGCGTGGTTCTACGTCGTCACCCGGCGACGACCGAATGACGAACCGTCGCAAGGAAATGAGGGTCCTGCGCCGGTGCCGGCCGTCAGCTGATCGCAGGCTGCGCGAGCAGTTCCCAGGCGGCCTGACGCACCGGCATCGCGGTGCGTGACTTGGCGGAGATCATCATGGCGACGTCCTCGGGGCGACACTCACCGGTGAAGTCGTGGATCTCCTTGTCGTGCATCGGCACGGTGCCCCAGTACTCGTGACACAGTGAGCGGCCCCGGTGGAGTTCGGGTCGGTCACGCCAACCGAGCACCTCGTCGGCGAAGACGCCGTAGAGGGTCCACTCCGAGAAGTGGAGCTGCCGTGCCAGCACCCGCTGCCAGGAGACACCGTGCCGGCGTTCCAGGTGAGCTCGCAACAGCTTCACCACCTCGGCGTCCACAGCGATGAAGCCGCTGATGTAGTCGTGGTACGGCGGTTCGATCATCGGCAGCCCCAACAGCGCACGAGCCGCCTTGTGCCATCGCACGTGGTCCGGCAACGCCGTCGTGACCGCGTTGTCACGGCGGTAGAGCACCGTGCGACCGTCGTGCTGGAACACGTCCGCTCGGACCGGCCGGATGAGTTCGACGTCGGAGTCGGCCACCAGGACCGTGGCCGCCGCCAGTCGATCCGCTGCGGCGAGCTTGAGCACCTGCTGCAGGATCCAGCCCCGGATCGGCGGCAACGGGTGGCGCGGCTCGATCGCCACCACGCGCGCGGACGGCGGCACGCGGGGCAGCCGGTCGCTGAGCCGGGACAACCACGGGGTCAAGCGGATCGATGCGGTGAGGAGCTCCCGCGCCGACCACACCACACAGCTCGGTCCACCGAACGGTGCGAAGAGCTGCACGTCCTCCTCGGGAACGATGAGGTAGTGGATCGTCCCGGGCGGCGCGAAGCGTTCGACCGACCGGCGCAATCGCGTGAAGACCGCGTAGTCGACCGAGTAGGTCGGCGTGACGATCGCCAGCGCGTCGCCGTTCTTGGCGTCCCTGGTGCTCATCGCGCACCACCCCCGGCGGCTCGGGTCAGCGACGGGACCGCACGGGTGGACGGCACCCGCTCGCCGGTGAGCACGACGTAGTCGGCGGGCATCGACGGATCCGACGGGTCCCTCGGCCCCACCCGGATCCGCGTGTCGTCGCGATAGCGACGCATGACCTGGTCGGGTGTCGCATCGGTGATGACTGCCCACAGGGCCGCGCGGGATCGCGCGCGCCGCAAGCGCAGGGCGTTCTCGAGCACGAACTGCGCCCGGCGCAACGCACCGCGGCCGGTCCGGCTCTCCCGGCGGATGCGATTGATCTGGGAGAGGGCATGCCGCCAGGGCGCGTTGGCGTCGCCGAACACGGTGCGGGCGACGACGGCTTGCGGCACGTACCAGACCAGCAGACCGGCCTGCGCGACGCGCTCGCAGAAGTCGACCTCCTCCTCGTACATGAAGTACTCCTCGTTCCACGGACCCACTCGATCGAGGCACTGCCCGGAGATGGCGAGGAGACCACCGCACGCCCATCCCACGGCATGTGCGCGCCCATACGCGGACGTGTCACGGATCACCTCCACCGGCAGCCCGAGCGCTGCGGTCCGCCGGGCGCCGACGCAGGCACTCACCAGCCCTGCCCACACATTGGGCAATCGACTGAGTGAATCGTCACGGACGCCGTGCTGGTCGACGATCTTCGGGCAGCTCACCCCGACGCCCTCCAGCTCCAAGGCGTTGACCAGCAACCTGACGGCACCGGGTCCCAGCAGGACATCCGGATTGGCGACGACGAAGGCACTGGCTCCCCCGGTCCTTCGGACATGGTCGACACCGACGTTGATGCCCGCCGCATATCCGCAGTTGGCCGTCATCACGCAGATGTCGACCGCCGGTGAGACGGCCCGGACCACCTCCGGCGTGCCGTCCGTGGATGCGCTGTCCACGACCACGACCCGGTATGTCGCGGTGGTGTCGTCGGCCCGGACGGCATGCAGGAAACCGGCGACCAGGTCGGCGCTGTTGTGGGTGACACAGATGATCGCGGCGTCCGCGCACTCCCGCGCCGGAGCCGGCCGGGAAAGCTCGTCAATCGACATGTCTGTCCTCCTGCTCGGCACGAGTCACCGGTTGCGTGACGCGCGACTCGGCTGCGGGCTGCGGTGGGTCGGCCGCGTGGATGCGCGCCAGCGCCCCGATCATCCCGACGACGAGGAAGAGCAGGCACGGCACCATCGGAAACCCCATCGTGTCGAACGTCCCGAAGCTTGCGAACGCCGAAATCACCGCAGCCGCAAGCGATCTCGACAGTGAGTCCGACCACATGCCACGGGTCGAACTGCGCATGATGCGTACGGCGGTGACGATCGCGGCGCGGGCGAACCAGATCGTCAACAACAGACCCACCACCCCGCCGCCGATCAGCACACCGAGGGCCATGTTGTCGAGGATCCGGTACTGCGGCAGGAAGGTTCCGTAGCCTCGGCCGAAGATCGGCCAGCGTCCGATGAATTCGAAGGCGTAGGCGTAGCTGTCGGTGCGTGACTTGGCACTGCCGTCGGTGCTGATCCCGGTGAACATGCCGGCCAAGGTCCCGAGCATTCCGGGGACCAGTTCGTAGAAGACCACGAGTACCCCGAGGGTCACGAGGTACATCACCCGGCGCCGGTGGCGCGGCCAGGCCGCGACGACGACGGGCAGGGACAGCACCAGGCACATGATCGTGGTGCGGGAGATGCTCACCGGACAGGCCATCGCGAGCGCGGCCACCGGCCACCACCTGCGCAGCACCGATCGGCCCTCGCGGCCGTGCAGGGCGTCGTGGATGGCGATCGGCAGGCACATGGCGATGATCACGCCGAACTCGATCGGGTGGGTCGCGGTCCCGGCCGGGCGGTCGAAGCCGCTCCGGCTGACCGTCTCCAGATCGAAGTTGAAACTCAGTCCCGGGATCTGGATCAGATCGATCCACTGTCGCTTGGTGACGAACTGGATCAAGCCGAGTGCTCCGACGGCACCGCCGGACACCGCGATCCGGTGCACGAGCAGGGCGAGGCGTTCACGGCTGGCGATGCCGTCGAGCGCGACCAGCAGCACGCCGCTCCATGCCACAAGGCTGATCAACGACCGATCCGAACCGTTGATCTCCAACGGAGCGATCGGTCGGGTCGCGGCAGCGACGTACGCAGCGGTCATCCCCCACGCATAGGCAGTCAGCCCGAACCGCACGGTCGCTCCGCCCGCGTGCCCTCGCTCGCCGCGCCGGAGCCGCTCGGCGGCCCACCACAGGAACGCCAGGATGCCGAGCATCTGGGCCGGTGTGCCGGCGGCGCCCAGTGGTGCGAAGACCAGCACGGACGGGATGAAGGCGAACATCCACACATACAGCGACAGGACCGCCGTGGCGTCGAAGCGCCAGATGCGCCAGTCCGCGGCGGGCGCACCGGCCGGTTCGGCGTACACCGCCTGTTCCGTCGCACGGACCTGAAGGTCGGTCATCATTGCCTTCGCGACGCCGCCAGGTCAGGAACGACTGCTCAGATGCGGTGCGTCCAGACCGCTGAGTGCCGGCTCGTCGTCGGGGTCCAATGCGATACGGGAGGAGGACGCGTCACTCGTCGCGCCGATCAGGTCGTCGACGGCTGCCGTCTCGCTCTCGCGGGGCACTGCCGGTGCTGTCAGGCTGTCGTGCCCCTTGCCCTTGCCCCTGCGCCGGCCACCGGGACGGGCTGCGCGCCGCCGGCTACGCCGGCCGGCGAAACCATCGGTGAACGCCGCAGCAAGGACGGTCAATGCCACGCCGAGCGCCGCGACGAGCAGCCCGGCGCGTTGCTGACTCTTATGGCTGGCAACGGGTTTGGTGTCCTGCGCCACCAGGTCGGTGGTGATGTGCCCCGGTGACGGTGTGTTCGCCGCCGACTGCAGTTCGTTGAGTTGCTGCGGCGCCAGCGCGGCCAGCAGCTTCATCACCTTCGCGGCACCGGAGGACGTCGTGTCCTTCACATCGATGATGAGCACGGCGCCGCTCGTCGCTGGGTCCGGGGCCACCGTGTAGCTCGCGGTGGGACTCACCTCGCGCACGGCCTGAGCGGTCTGTTGGCTGAGCATCGAATCGGACAGAACACCGACCACCGGCTGCATGCTGCCCAGGTTGAGGTAGGGATTGCCGGCTTTGGGCACGCTCGCGCCGGGTGGCAACAGCACCAGCATCGCCTTGGCCTCGTACTTGACGCCGACGAACTGCAGAGCGCCGAGGCACAACATCGGGGTGAGCAACAAACCGAGGAGGACGACATACCAACGCCGACGTAGCGCTCCTGAGAGATCTACCTTCAACGGGATCCCCCTCCGTTCAGATTTCGACGAAATTATTTCCGGTTCACCGTCGACCCGCTGTTACTTTATGGACCACCTCAGCGGAAGGCAGGTTTTCTCCGTGGTACCGGTCCTGCGAAAACAACCCCTCGACAACAGGGTTCGGTTGCTACGTACCCGTGCGCCATTGCTCCTCGTGCTGGTGTGTCTGACAGCGGGCTGGATGTGGGCTTATCGCATTCACGGCGCCTATCAGGGAACGGTTCAGGTGACCTTCGCCTCGCCGAACCCACAAGACGCTCGTGACCCGTTCACCCAGGCGATCAATCCGCTGACGTCCGAGTCCCGCCACAGCCTGATCGACCTGGCCGGCATCACGGTCCGCGCGGTCACCGGGCTGCACACCCCGCCACAGGCCGTGTCCGGCGACGTCACGCTGCTGGACAGCGGTGTGTATGACGGCTCCTCGGTCATCCAACCCAACGTCGGCGGCCAGTGGTCCTACTCCTTCAGCGAAGCGGGAATGCAGGTGCAGGCGACGGGGCCGACCGCCGAGGCGGTGACCGCGAAGATCGACAATCTGGTGAGCCGCATCCGCGCGAGTGTGACCGCCCGCGAGGATGCCAAGCATGTCGCCGCGAACCAGCGGGTGAAGATCCTGGTCAGTTCCGGACCGCCGCCGGTCTATTTCGTCTCCGGCAGCCGCACTCGGGCACTTGCCGGAATGGCGATGGTCTCCGCGCTCACCATCGCGGCCATGACACAGCTCCTGCGAGGTCGTGAATCCTGGTTCTGAACGGTCCGGTGCGGTGACATTCCGCGGGTCCGTGCGCCTTGCACAATCACCCCGTCCGGGGCCGTGCCGCCGCCATACTCGCCGGCATGATCGACGTGGACCGCTACACCGGGGGCATTCTCGTCCTTTCCTGCGACGAGCAGCGGGGCGGCCCTGATCCCGCCGTCGCGTTGCGACGTGCGGGCGTCATCGCACCCACCTCGGTGCGGCACGGCAACGTCACGGTGGCCGTCTGGGGGCAATTGGCGACGGAGCGGGCGGGTGGCTCCCCCATCGTCGTCAGTGGGTTGGCCCGAGGGCCGCACGCCGACGTCCCGACCGGGCAGATCGACCTGGCGAACGGTGTGGCCGGCGGCCACTCGATCGCCGAGCTGATGCCGCCGTTCGCTGCGGTGCAGATCGAGCACGATGCCCGCGACGCCGCCCCGCACAGCACGGTGCGGGCAGTCACCGACGCGCTCGGCTACCGGCACGTCTATCACCGCGAGGGCAACGGCTGGAGTGCGGTCTCGACCTCGAGCCTCGCGCTCGCACACCTCGACGACGCGCACCTGGACCGTGCGGGATTCGCGGTCCAGGCGATGCTGGGCTGGCAATTGGGGCATCGGACGCTCTTCGGCGGTGTCGACAAGTTGCGTCAGCGCGAGCGTGTCACTCTCCGCCACGGCCGATCCATGATCGACCACTACGCGCTCGACGCGCGCCGACCCCGCGCGCGGCTGGACCGGGCCGTCAGCGATGCCTCGGCGCTGCTGCGGGACTACGTGGTCGACTACCTCGACGACCACCCGGACGCGATACTGCAGCTGACGGGGGGCCTCGACTCGCGCATCCTGCTGGCGGCGATCCCGCCCGACCGGCGGCGCGGCATCCGGGTCCTGACGCTGGAGAGCGGTCCGGGTTCGGAGGACGTCCGCATCGCCCGGCAACTGGCCGAGCGCTACGGGATGCGGCACCTCGTCCAGGGACTGTCGCGGCTGGACGACATGGACCCGGCGGCGGCACACGACCTGGTCATGTCCGCCGCGCGCGACCTGAACGGTATGGCGGACCCGGTCGCCCACGCCGCCCTGCTGACCGTGGAATCGACCTTCCCGCAGGGGGACCGGATCTCCGGCCTGGGCGGGGAGGTGGCCCGCGGCTTCTACTACGTCGGCCCGGTCGTCGGCTACCCCGTCGCGCGACCGCTGACGCGCGCCCTCGTCGGATGGCGGATGTTCGCCAACGACTCGGTGGCGCCCGCTGCACTGGACCGCGAATTCGGTCCGTGGGCAAGGGAATTCGCGACCGATGAAGTGCACCGCATCCTGCAGGGATCCGGCATGGCGTGGCCGGACGCGACCGACCAGCTGTACCTCTACGAGCGCATGCAGCGTTGGGCCGGGGTGACCGACAGCGCGGTCTGCCTGGGCCGGGCGACGGTGAATCCGATGCTCGATCCGCGGTTCATCGACATCGCCAACTCACTGGCGCCCGCAGACAAGGCGCACGCCGGTTTCCTGGCCCGACTCGTCTGCCGGCTCGACCCCGGCCTCGCCGAAGTCCCGCTGGACGGCCGGCGCGCACCCTCGGCATACGCCGCTCCCGGGCCGCGCCAGCGGCTGGCGAACGGTGTTCCGATGGCGCAGAAGGCCCGGCGCAAGATCGTCCAACGGCTGCGCAACGACCGGCGGCCACCGGCGGGTGGCGACACCCTCACCGCCCTGGTGACCGAACACTGGCGGGGTCACCCGGAGCTGCTGGATCCGGTCCGGGAGACGCACCTCTTCGACGACCAGTGGCTGGACGCGCTGATCGCCGGCGGGTCGGCCGATCCCTCGACCACCGCGCTGCTCGCGACCACCGTCGCGCTCACGACGACCTGAGGTGACGGAGGCCTGCTTCGGCGGACTGCCTTCGCTCCGCGCCGCACTCAGTCACGCACTGCGGCGGCCGACGGTCGGCGCAGGTGGTCGTACAGCGGGTAGCGTGCCCAGTCCCCCAGCCCGACCCGGCCGAGCAACCGCATCACCCGGCCGGGGAGAAAACGACCCATCACCGGCAGTCCGAAGCCGAGGTAGACGACGCCGCCCACGGTCAGCCCCAGGGCGAGCCGCAACACCGTCACATCGGTCACCTGCTTGGCCGCCCACGCCGCGAGCGCGCTGACGATGGTGAGCCCGAGAGCCGGCAGGGTCGACGCCAGCAGGATCCTGCCCAGGTGATCGACCAGCCGCCGGGTGAGCGCGAAGTATGCCGGCAGCACGACCAGCACGATGACCGCGACATGGGCCCAGGCCGCGCCTCGCATTCCATCGAACTCGACACCGGCGAACATCGCCGGCACGAGCACGACGAGCCAGATCATCTGCACGACCAGGTTGCGGGTCGGCATCCCGGCACCGACCAGCAGGTTGCTGAGCAACAGCGAACAGACGAAGAGGCTGCCGTAGACGCCCAGCACGACGATCACCGGGGCGGCATCGATCCAACGGTGCCCGTAGAGGGTGTCGACGATCTCGCCGGAGAGCACCAGGGTGAATCCGGAGATCGGGAACGCCGCCAGGCAGATGAGACTCAGTGAACTGCGCAGCGCCCGTCCCAGGCGGTCGGGGTCGCTCTTGGCATGGCTGAACATCGGCATGGCCACGTTCATCACCATCGAACTCAACGTCGCGGTCGCCCACGAACTGACGTTGAAGGCAAGGGTGTAGATGCCCAGCCGCACCGGGCCCAGCACTTTGCTCACGAACAGGTAGTCCGCGTTGAGGAGCATGAATCCCACGAGGTTCGCCGCCGCGATCGGCAGGCCGAAACGCAGCACGCGCCGGGCCTGCCGGGCGTCGAACCGGGGACGGTAGAACTTCCTGGCGAACCACAGCAACACACAACCGGTCACCAGCTGGCCGAAGACTCGCGACCACGCGAAGGCGATGTCGCCCGGACCGTTGAGTGCGAGCAGCAACATCAGCACATTGCCCGGGACGAACGCTGCGGCCGCCCCGAAGAACATTGCGTCCTGGCGGAATTCGCGGGCGAGCAGGCCGCACGGCACGGTGAACAGACCGACCATCGCGATGCACAACGCCAGGATCCGCAGCGCGTTCGCGCTGTCGGGCGCACCCAGCAGGACCGCCAGCTGCGGTGCCAGGAGCAACATCACGCCTGCGAGACCGAGGCCGATGACGATGGACAGGAAGGACACCGTGGGACCGACCTCGGCCGGGTCCATGTCGGCCTGCGCCATACAGGCGGTGAGCCCGAGCTCGGAGAACGAGCTCACCACGGTGAAGACCGCGAGCGCGACGGCGTAATTGCCGAACTGCGCCGGCGTCACGATCCGCAGCATGACCATGGTGATCACCACACCGGACAAGCGCATGGCCACCGTGTTGACGCCGCTCCACAGCGCTGCCCGGGTCACTCGGCCGGCAAGCGAATCGGGCACGACGCCTCCCGCGCAGCCATGGTTGCGAACACTCCGAGCAATCGGAGGAGGACCCGGTGACCTCTGCTCGGTGTCACTCCCGGCCCAGCGCTAGGAACTATAGGGCCGCCGCGGAGGCCGCCATCGGTTATTTCAGCGGACCGTGAAACCGGAAATTCCGACCGGAAAGTGCTGACTCCCAGACGTTTTCGCCGCGCCGGGAAGGGACCGGGAACTTCTCGGCATCGGTGCCGCAACTCGTCCATCATCGGGTCATGCAACGGCGTGAAGGAAGCGTCCCCCCGGCGGCGGCGTGGGTGCGGGCAGCCTTGTGGTTGATGTGCGGCGGCTGCCTGCTGCTCGCGGTGGTGCTCACACCGATGCACTGGATCGACGTGTCACGACCACGGTTGGTCGAACTGGCCGCCTTCACACCACTGGGCACCGTCTTCGCCCTCGCCGTGGTGGCGATCGGCGTCGTACTCCTCGCGGTACATCGAGCCCGCACGCGGGAGGTCGGTGCCATCCTCGCGGCCGGCGCAGTGCTGCTCGCCCTGCACCTGTGGTGGATCGGGCCGCTGTATGTCGGACCCCGGCCTGCGACCAGTGGCCGGCCATTGGTGATCCTCAGCCAGAACTTCGAGTACGGCGATCCGGCAGCGTTGGCGCGACTGGTGGCGCAGGAGAAGGTGGACGTCCTGGTGCTCACCGATCTCGACAGCCAGCGCGTCGCCGAACTGCAGGCGACCGACATACCGCGGCTGCTCCCGCACGCCATCGGCACCGAACCGGACCAGACGATCTCCTCCGTCGTCTTCAGCCGCTACCCCATCGACTCCGTCCGCAGCGGACCACATTCGTCCCACGCGGACCTGGTCCGCCTGCACACCCCAACGCTCGGCGATGTCGACCTGGTGGCCGTGCATCCGCAACCGCCGTACACGGTGCGCTGGCGCCCGGATTACCGGGCGCTGACGTCATACCTGCGCAGCGCCGTGCCACAACCGGCGCGCCGTCCCACGATCGTGGCGGGCGACTTCAACGCGACGACGGACAATGTGCCGTTCCGAGCCGTGCTCGGCCTGGGGTATGCCGACGCCATCGCACAACGACGTGGCGGTTTCCAGCCCACCTGGCCGGACTCGGCGACCAAGCGCTACCTGGGTGTGCCGGTCCCGCGGCTGGTGACGATCGACCACATCCTGCTGTCGAGCACGGTGGCCGCCTCGTCCGCGCGGACCGTGCACGTGTCGGGCGCGGACCATCGCGGCGTGCTGGCGTCGGTGGCTCAACGCGCCGGCTGAGCGGTCCGTCGCCGGCGCAGTGCCCGATCGGTCGCCCTGGCAGCGGACCGGGACAACACCGCGACCACGGTCTCCAGCGGCCCCTTCCGACGCAGCGCGGCGAACACGACACCGACGGCCAGGACCACCGAGACCTCCGGCAGCAGCCTGCGCCGACCGTAGTCGGGCCACGTCTGCGGCAGCACCATGATCAGGTGCGCGCTGTAGAGGGTGAGCGTCATGGCGCCCGCCCCGCAGAGCACCTGCCAGCACCGGGCCGCCACCCGGGTCACCAGCAGGGCCAGCCCGATGACTGCGAGCGCCACCCCGCTCGTGAACGCCAGATCCGCAACGGAGCCGGAATGTGGGGCGTTCACCGCCAGCCACCACCAGCTGTGTGTCGGGGTGACGCCTTCCAGACCCACCTGCACGTGCGGCTGCAGCGCCGGCCAGGACGACACGGCGGGACCGGTCCAGCTCTGCACGAGGCGTGCATGCACCGCCGTGCCGGACGTGAGGAGGTATGACGCGAGGCTCGCGGCCACCGCGAGCAGCGCACCGGCGCACATCACCTGGATCGCCCGGTCCTTGCGGCGCAGATCCAGCCGACCGACGGCCAGCCCGCAGGCCAGGTAGGCCAGCCAGGTGAACGCCGGGTATTCACCGGTCACCAGCAGCCGGAGCAGGATCCCCGCGACACTCAGACCGCTGAAGCCACCGGCGACCGATGTCGGGTCGAGCAGCCGGAACGCCTGAGAAGCCACCGGTGCCCACAGCATCCACACCCCGGCCACCAGGAACAGCCGTGACGGCCGCAGCCACAGCAACGGCAACCCCAGGACGAACAGCACCCCGTAGTAAGGCAGTATCACCGCGATCCCCGCCGGGTGCAGGTGTTCCAGCAGCATCCCGATCAGGCAGATCACCCCGGCCCGTACGACGATCCCCGCCGCGTCGGCGGTCCGGCGGCGACGCCCGGTGTGCGGTGTGGACCCTCCGGTCAGCTGCGCCAGCGACACCCCCGCCAGCACGGCGAACAGCGCCGCTGCATTGCCGGTCGCCACGCGCTGGGCCAACGGCACCCGGCCACCGACCATCTTCGGCAGGATGTGCGCCACCATCATGCCGAGCAGCGCCAGGCACCGGGCGACGTCAATCCCGACGAACCGGCCGCCCTCGACCGCGCTCCACCGTCGCGCCCGCACCGCCGCGGACGCCGGTGCGGCCGGCGACGACGCGGTCGCTGTCGGCAGTGAGGCAGCCGCCGGCGCTGATGCCGGTCGCGATCTCAATGTCCGCTCCCGTCGCCCGCCGGGCGCCTACAATGCGATGCATGGCGCGGCCACCGGTGACGGAGGGATGGCAGTCCGACACGCCTCCTCCGGACGACTTCGCAGATGACGTCTCTCCCAATTACGTCGACGCCGCCACCGTGGCGCTCCGTTTCGCGTCCACGTCGGTCGATGCGAGCGCGGCGCAGCCCTCCGGCCTGACCGAAGCGGTCACGCCTCGCTCGCTGCGCGACGCGATGGGTTGTCTCGCGACCGGCGTGTGCGTGATCACCACCTTCTCCGGCGACAACGACGTCGCGATGACCGCCAACTCGGTGACCTCGGTGTCCTTGGAGCCGCCGCTCGTGCTGGTGTGCATCGCAAAGACGGCTCGGTTCCACGAGGCGATCCTTCGATCCGCCCGGTGGGGTGTCAGCATCCTGGACGCCGGATCGCATGAGCTGTCAACCCAATTCGCGACCCCGGGCCGCGATGCCGCTGGTCAACTGGCCCAGGTGCGTTTCGATCGAGGACCCGAGACGGGTGTGGCGTTGCTGTCCGGATCGGTCGCCCAGTTGGAGTGCGTCACGACCGACGTGCACCAGGCCGGCGATCACGACGTGATCATCGGCGAAGTGAGATCCCTTGCACAGGTCGGCCCCGGCAAGCACCCGTTGCTGTTCCACCGCGGCCGCTACCGGTGGCTGCTCTGAGCGCACCCTCATCGGTCAGGCCCAGCTCTTGCGCAGTTTGTTCATCGCCGAACACACCCGGCGCGGCATACGATTCGCGTCCCGGACCATGCGAGACAGCGACTCCGGCGTGACACCGCTCTGCACACTGAAGCGGGCCTGCAGCCAGGAGTCGACGGCGGCGGGCTGACGGTCGCTGGTGAAGACGGTGGTGTAGCCGGCACTCCGAGCGGCCTTGAGCACTTCCCGGTTGTACTGGCCGAGCGGCAGAGCAGCGGTCCGGACCGCTTCCCCGCTCAGCACGCTGAGCGCGGCCCGAGCCTCGATCACCTCGCGCTCCAGTTCCTCGTCGCTGAACCTGGTCCACGGTTCGTGGGTCCATCCGTGGTTGCCGAGGGTCATGCCCGACCGCACCAGCTCGCGTACATCCGTCCTGGACAGGCTGCCCGGACGGCCCAACCGGTCGACGACGACGAAGAACGTCGCGTGCAGCCCCCTCTCCAGCAGCGCGGGGAGTACGATCTCCACGTCGGATGCGTTGCCGTCGTCGACGCTCAGCGAGACGGCGTGGCGGTCCTGAGCGAATACGTCCAGCAGGCGCAGGAATTCGTCGTGACTCACCCAGTAGCGATCCTCCCCGGGATCGAGCCTGCGGTGTGGACGACCGACCCCGTGGAAGCAGACATTGAGCCTCCGGCGCGGGGCCAAGCCCGTTGCGATGGTCATCACCCGATCACTCCTTCGGTTGCTGATGCCGCGCGCTCGGAGCCCCAGCTCCTGCTGCCCCAGCGGGCCCTGGCCTCTGCGATGACGGTGAGGCCGACGTAGACGGCGGCGGCCGGTGCGAGAACGGGATCGGCGCGCACGGCTGCGACCAGCCACCTCGTGCCCGCTGCGGGTCGGACGCGGCCCGTCCGGTCCGCCGCCCGCAACTGCTTGTTGCCCCGCCGCACCCGGGCCAGCCGGCGCAGCAGCAATCGTGTCGAGGTGACGGCCTCGACCACGCTGACGACGTCGTCGAGGTGGGTGGCCTCGGAGGTGTCGAACAACGAGTCCAGGAAGAGATCGTCCGCGATCACCTCCGGGAAGTCGGCGAACCTGGCGCGCCCCGCTTCGGAGATCGCCACCGCTCCGCGACCGAAAAGTGCTGTGGCGTATGACGGGTGAAGTGCGTGGATCCGGTAGTACATGCGCACACACCGGCAGCTGCGCGACACATCGACCGCGCGCGTCGGCACTGCGACGAGCGGCCGAGGAGCGGGATCGTCCGGGTTCGCCCGCAGCGAGTCGGACAGCCGCTCGATCGCGCATTTGTCCAGGCGGATGTCCGCATCGAGGTAGATCCGTGGGTAACCGATGGCCCGTCGTTCGGCGGCGTTCAGCGCGGCCGCCTTCCCCGCGGCCGCGACCTCCACGACCTCCACCGGGCGGCTGCCCACGACGGACACCGTGTTGTCGGTGCAACCGTTCGCAGCCACGATCACCCGCAGTGGCTCCGGCGAGCCGCCGGCGAGCAGCCCGTCGAGGGTTCGCCCGATCACCGCCTCCTCGTTGTGCGCGGCGATCAGCACCGTGGTCATCGTGTGCCGCCCGACCCGGTCAGCTCGTCGAAGACGGCCACGTAGGCGTCCCGCTGGTACGGCCAGGCAAGTTCCTCCTCGACCCGCCGACGACCACATGCCCCCATGCGGGACCGGGACTCCGGGTCGTCGAGCAGCGCGACGATCTCCTTGGCGTACAGCTCCACGGCGTCGGCCGGGACGTAGCGCGCGGCGTCGCCGGCCGAGACCCGGGTCTCGTGCAGGTCGAACGCGAGGACCGGCACGCCGAACGCCATGTACTCCATCGTCTTGTTCATCGTCGATACGTCGTTGAGCGGATTCTTCGGGTCGGGTGACAGGCCGAGGTCCGCGGTCGACAGCACCTCGATGACGTAGTCGTCCGGTACCCGGCCGGGCATCTCGACGAAATCCTGCAGGCCCAACCGGTCGCGTTCGGCGACGAGGTCCGCCCAGCAGTCACCGCCACCGATCAGGGTGAAGGACACATCGGTCCGGCCCATTTCATGGACGACGAGTTCGGCGGCACGCAAGGCGAGGTCGACCCCGTCCTGCGGACCCATCACCCCCAGATAGGCGACCAGGTAACGGCGTCCGCGCCGTCGTGCCGGGTCCGGAGGCACGCTGCGCAACCGATCCAGGTCCGGGCCGGTGCGCACGACCGTCACGTCCGAGGCCGGCTTGCCGCCGCGGGTGCGGGCGACGGCGGCATACGACTCGTTCGTCGAGGTCACCTTGTCGGCTGCCGCGAACGTCGCCCTCTCGAGGGCCAGCAATCCGCGCAGCGGCAGGCCGCCGCTGCCGGGGAACCGGGATCGATACAGCTCCGGCGACAGGTCGTGATGGTCGAAGACGAAACGCGTGCCGTCGGCCCACCGCAGCACCCGCGCCAGCGGCCAGAAGATCTCCGGCGGGTTGCAGGCCTGCAGCACGTCGAAGCGGCCACCCCACCGTGCGCGGGCCAGCTGGTATGCCGTGGCGACGAACGAGTAGGCGTATTCGGCGACATAGCTCAGGGCGCTGCCACCGGGCGCATAGGGCGGGTAGGCACGGATCGTGATGCCGTCGATGACCTGATGGGAGGCGGTTCCGCGTCCTTGCGGACACACCACGGTGACGTCGTAGCCGGAGTCCCGCAGTGCCAGGCTCTCCAGCCAGACCCGGCGGTCGAACGGGACCGGCAGGTTCTGGACGATGATGAGGACCCGTGGTGTGTCGCGTGACTTCACCAGCCGACTCCCTCATATCCGACGACGCGTTCGACGTCGCCGCCCAGCCGGCCGCTCAGGTCGATGAGCAGCTGCGGGTTCGCCTCCCGGAGCGCACCGACGATCGCCGGGGCCGAGGAGGTGACCAGTGCGACGTTCGCATCGGCGAGCGCCTCTTCCGGTGACCCGGTGAGCAGCCGGTCCAGGTGGGGCAGCCGGGCCATGACGTTCTCCCGGTTGGCACCGATCAGCTGACTGGTGTTGAGGATCGGATCGTAGATGCGCACCTCGAAGCCCTTGCCGATCAGCCGCTCGGCCAGCTCGACGTTCGGGCTCTCGCGCAGGTCGTCGGTGTCCGATTTGAAGCTGAGCCCGAGCAGCGCGACCTTGCGTCCGCCGGCAGCCAGCACACGGTCGACGACCTCCCGCACCGAGACCTCGTTGCTGGTCGTGGTGCCGAGCAGTTGCGGGGCGTCGACTCCGTTGAGCCGCGCCATGTGCTGCAGCGAACGCAGGTCCTTGGGCAGGCACGAACCGCCGAAGGCGAAGCCGGGGCGCAGGTACGTCGGTGAGATGTTGAGCTTGGCGTCCTCGCAGAACAGGCTCATGACCTCCCGCGAGTCGACCCCGTAAGGGCGGAAGACCCGGCCGATCTCGTTGGCGAAGGTGACCTTCGTGGCGTGGAAGGCGTTGCAGGCGTACTTCAGCGCTTCCGCGGTCTCCACGCTCACCTGGTGGACCGGCAGGCCGAGGAAGGCGAAGACGTCCTCCATCGCCTGTTGGGTCCGCCCGTCGGTCGAACCCACCACGACGAACGGCGGGTCGAAGAAGTCGGACACGCCCGCGCCCTCGCGCAGGAACTCCGGGCACATCGCGGTGCCGATCCGCCAGCCGGTCGGCAACTGCTCCGCGAAGGCCGGGGCGACGACCGTGCGGCCGGTTCCCGGTGGGACGGTGCTGCGCACGACGACGCTGTGGTGACCGGAGGCCGGTGGCGACACCTCGTCCATCGCGTCCCGGATGTCCTGGACCGCCCGACTGATGTAGGTCAGGTCCGTGGCGCCGTGTGCGGTGGACGGCGTGCCCACGCACACCAACGAGACGTCGGCACGGTCGACGGCCTCACGCGCATCCAGCGTCGCGGTGAGCCGTCCGCTCTCGACCCCTTCACGCATCAGTTCATCGATGCCCGGTTCCACCACCGGACTCCTGCCACAGGCGATGAGCCCGACCTTGTAGGAATCGACGTCGACCCCCACGACGGTGTGCCCTCGAGAGGCCAGGCCGGCGGCAGTCACCGCGCCGACATACCCGAGTCCGAAAACGGCGATTTTCATTGGTGCCCCCAGCAGTGCTGCGACGGACGCGCGCCCGCAACCGCGGTGTGACGGTTGCTCGGCTGTCGCGGAAAGTACGCGGAAATTAGCAAGATTCGCGTCGTGCTCCGTGAGTTATTGCTCCTGCCGGTGACGTCCGCAGGAAGGCCGCTCGCGATGTGATGGACCACCGTGCTGGGACCGATGTGGGGTCGCCGCGACGGTGCGGCTGTCAGGGTGCCGCCGTGATCTCGGAGTAGAGGTAGTCGATGTCGTCGGGTCCCAACGTCGCGCTCTTGAACATCCGGCGCGGTGGTCCCGAGATCGCCACCGACGGCGTGATGGCACCCCCGGCCACATGGTCGTCGACCACGGTGAACAGCGCCCGGTGCCGGAAGGCCAGATGACGGGACAGTTGGCGCAACCCGGCACGGAACAGGCCCGGGTCGCTCGCGTACTGGATCGCGGCGAACCACCGCAGGTTCTTGCGCCGCTCGAAGCGCCACTGCACGTAGCAGGCCGTGTCATCGGTGACGATCACCGCGTGACGCGCCCAACGACAACGCACGTGGTCCTGGTAGTAACGCAACGGTTCTCCGGTCAGCACCCGGGCGATCTCGTCCGGATCGGAACTGACCTGTACCCGACGCGGCGGCGTCGGCCAGGGCAGATTGACCGTGAGTTGGCTGCGGGGGTCCAGGTAGCGGAAACCTAGTCGCAGATTGAGCTGCTGGACGGCGGGCGTCGGCGACAGGTCGGTGAAGTGGTAGCCGTCCTGCGCCAGGAGCGCGTTGAGCATGCGGATGCTGCCGGAACGGAATCCCGGCGCGACACACCAAACCGCGAGGTTGCAGAAGCGTTCGGTGCGGCCGTTGATGACGCGCGTGGAGTAGATCGCCGGATAGGCGCCGACGACCTGCGGGCCCGACCACAGCGCCATGCCGTGGTTGGGTGCATCGGTCCCGGGCCGGCTGTTGATCTCCGACCAGGCGGCCACCCAGTCCTCCGCTGGGCTGTTCGGCGGGAAGTTGTCGGCCAGGAAACGACCCACCGGTGGAAGATCTGCTGTCTCGATCGGGCGAACGGTGACGGACTGTTTGCTCGATGACACGGCGGTGCCCTATGCGTCCGGATGCGCGCGTTCGGCCTCGACGAACTCGGTGAGCGTGCCCAAGGTGCCGAAGACCTCGCCGCTCACCGCAGTGTCGTCGATGCGAATGTCGAAGTGGTTCTCCAAGCGCACGAGCAGATCCACCACTGCCATCGAGTCCAGCTCGGGCATGCTGTCCAGCAACTCCGTCTCCCGGGTGAGGGTCGCCGAACGACCTTGGATGCCAAGGGTTTCGACGACGACATCCCTCACCTGGTCGAAGGTTGTTTCAGTCATGGTTGTGCGCCTTTCGTTGGTCGGGCCCCACGAGGACCTCGAGTGCCGGTGGATGTCCGAGGAAATCTGCGGGACTGGCGGTCCTGCCGTAGGCGCCGGCCTGAAAGATGACGACGAGATCGCCGACATCGGTGGAGCTGGGCACCTGGACGTTGTCACCGAGCAGGTCGAGCGGGGTGCAGAGACACCCGACCACCGTGGCTGTCATCTCCCCACCTGTCGGGCCCATCCGGGTGCCTACGACCAGCGGGTAGTTGCGCCGGATGGCCGCACCGAGATTGCCGGTCGCGGCGAGCTGGTGGTGCAGGCCGCCGTCGACCACGAGGTAGGTCCGCCCCCGGGAGACCTTCCGGTCGATGATCTCGGTGACGTAGACACCGGCCTCACCGACGAGGAAGCGCCCGAGTTCGAGCGAGAGTTCGGCGCCCGGGAGCGCAGGTGAGAGCCGGTCCTCGGCCAGTGTGCGCAGGTGATCACCCACCGTCTCGATGTCGAGCGGCCGGTCGCGGTCGTGGTACGGGATCCCGAATCCGCCGCCGAGGTTGACCTGCCGGACCTCGCTCGGTGCGGAGTCGGCGAGTCGCAGCACCAGATCGACGGTGCGGTCCTGGGACTCCATCAGGATCTCCGCGTGCAGGTTCTGGGACCCGGAGAAGACGTGCAATCCAACGAATTCCAGGTCGTATGCCGCCAGGTCGGCGAGGAAGGCCGGCACGAGTTCGGCGTCCATGCCGAACTGCTGTGGGCCGCCGCCCATACGCATTCCCGAGCCACGGACCGCGAAATCGGGGTTGACCCGCACTGCGACCCTCGGCCGCACACCCAGCTCCGCACCGATCGCCACCAGCCGCTCCGCCTCCAGCGACGACTCGACCTCCACGGTGATGCCAGCGGCCACCGCACATCGCAACTCGGACGGCCTCTTACCCGGGCCCGCGAAACTGACTCGGGTCGCAGGCATTCCGGCATCCAGCGCCACCTTGAGCTCCCCCGATGACGCGACATCGAGGTGCTCGACCTGGCCGGCGACATACTGCACGACCGCCGGCATCGGGTTGGCCTTGATGGCGTAGGACAGTCCGATCAACGGTCCGAGATGACGGTGCAGCAACGAAATCCGCTCGGTGATCGCCGACCGGTCGTAGGCGAAGAACGGTGTCGATCCGACCTGCGCGGCGAGACGCCGCAGTCCTACTCCGCCGATCGTCAGTTGCTCGCCGGTCGTGGCGAATCGGGCGATGGTGCTGTGCACGGGAGCTCCTGTGGTGCTCACACCGCCACCAATGTCCGTAGCGCGGTCCGGTCGAACTTGCCGTTCGGCGAGCGCGGCAGGTCGTCGAGGAGTACGACGCGTCGCGGCACCATGAACAACGGCAACCGGGCGCGCATCGCGGCGAGGACCTCGTCCTCGTCGGTGCCGGCCCTCGTCACCGCGGCGATCAGCACGATCTGCTGCCCGAGCGCCTCGTCGTCGACCCCGAGCACCACGGCGTCGCGCACCAGCCCCGTGTCGTAGGCGGCTTCCTCCACCTCGCTCGGGCTGACGCGGTAGCCGGAGGTCTTGATCATCTCGTCCCGTCGGCCGACGAAGTAGAGGAAGCCTTCCTCGTCGCACATGACGGTGTCGCCCGACCAGACGGCGAGCTCCTCGCCCACGGCACCGGCTCGCGCCGCCGGCAGCGGCCGGAAGCGTTCGGCGGTGCGCACCGGGTCGTTCCAGTTCCCCTGGGCGACCAGTGGTCCACGGTGCACCAGTTCACCGGGTTCGCCCGGTTCGCAACGGGTTCCGTCGGGGTGGACGACCAGTACCTCGGCATTCGGTATCGCCTTGCCGATCGAGTCCGGCCGACGGTCCACTTCGTCCGGGTCCAGATAGGTGGAGCGGAAGGCCTCGGTGAGTCCGTACATCAGGAAGGGGCGGGCGCCGGGGAAGAGCGCGCGCAGACGGGTCAGGGTCGACTTCGGCATACGACCGCCGGTGTTGGCGAAGTAGCGAAGCGTCCGTGTCGCCTCGGCGGGCCAGGTCGCGGTGACCAGCTGGATCCACAACGGGGGCACCGCGGTCAGGCCGGTGACCCCGTGCTGCGCACACAATCGCACGACATCGCCCGGTAGGAGGTAGTTGACCAGGATCACGTGCGCCCCGACGTGCAGCGCGGTGGTCAGCTGGCTCAGGCCCGCGTCGAAACTCAGCGGAAGCGCGGCCAGGATGACATCGTCCGCCGTGTTGGCGAGATATTCGCTGACACTCTCCGCGCCGACGACGAGGTTGCGGTGGCTGAGGACCACGCCCTTCGGCATGCCGGTGCTGCCCGAGGTGTAGAGGATCGCGGCCAGATCACTGTCCACCGGCCGGTACGTCGGCTCGCTCCCCGCGGTGGCGATCAGCGACCGCCACCGCACGACGGTCGTGCCCGGCGGCACCTCGGCCGCGATCTCCCCGTCGTCGACCAGGACGACGACCTCGACGTCGGCAGTGGCCCCGCAGGACAGCAGCGCCGTCAACCGCTCCGACGACGTCACCACGCAGCGCGCCGAGCAGTTGGCCAGGATGTAGCCGACCTGGCGCGGTTTCAGCACCGGGTTCACCGGGACGAAGAGTGCCCCCACCGCCGACGATGCCAGCATGGCGACGACGTTCTCCACGCGCTTGTCCAGGAAGATCGCGATCCGGTCGCCCCGCTCGATGCTGTATGCCGCAAAGCCCACGGCGCACCGTTCGACGACGTCCTGCAGCCCGCCGTAGGTCGTGGTGCCGGAGCGGTCCGTCACCGCCGGTGCGGACGGCACCAGGCCCGCCGCGGACCGCACCATCTCGTGCAATGCCCTCACCATGGCTGCCTCCCCTTCTCCCTCACCACGCCAGACATGTGAGTTCGCTGTAAAGATTGTCAATGTCGTCCGCACGCAGCGTCGTGCTCTTGAACATTTTTGGCCGGCCCGCAAGATGGCGCGCAAAAAACAACGGCCCGACCGTTCGTTCCTCCAGCAAGAGCACCAGACCGTGCCTGCGACGCAACACGTGACTGCCGAATGCCGTCACACCGGAACGAAATTGAGCCGGATCGCTGACATACAAGACCGACACGAATGCCGGGATGTTCCGTCGGCGGTCCTTGCGGTAGATGACGTAGCAGATGCGGCCGTCGCGGCGCAGGACGACGTGGTGGGCCGCTCGGGCGCGCCGGTGGTCGCGGTAGATCCGCAGCTCGTCGCCGTGGAGCACCTGCTCGATCCGCGGACCGTCGTGGATGACCTCGGTGCGTCGTGCCGGCAGGGGAAGGCAGGGCACGAGCTGGACGGAGGTGTCGAGCCGGCTGAAGCCCAGCCGTTCGTTGAGCGGTATGACGGCACCGCTCGGTGACAGATCGGTGAAGGTGAAGCCCGGCTGCGCGAGGGCGGCTCGCAACAACCGGAAGCTGTGCGCCCGGTGGGTCGGCAGCACGCACCACGCCCCCAGATTGCAGATCCGCTCCGTCGTGTCGCCGAGGTGTCGTTCGGAGTAGAAGGCCAGAAGGACCCCGGCCAGCGTCGCGTCGTCCAGCCGCAGTTGGAAGCCGAAGTTGGGCCGGTCCACCCGCCAGGGCACGTCGACGGCGTGCAGCCAGTCGGCGACGGAGACGCGCTGGTTGAGGTGTCGGTGCAGGAAGTCAGCGACCTCCGGGAGGTCCTCGGCCGCGATCTGCGAAACGGTGATGCGTGGAACAGCGATGTGCGGAACGACCACTGCGACTCACCCCTGCTCACCCTGGCGAACGCGGCTTCCTCACGGCCGCGGCACGGCAGCGAAGTCGTCTGTCGTCGCGACCGACAGTATCCGTGATCGCGTGTCGCACCGACGGATCCGTTCTTTTCCGCTGCTGCTGCGAGGTGCGCGGAATTAATCCGCTCCGAACAGCGGAACGCCTGCTGCCGACCAGGTCGACAGCAGGCGTTCGGTGGTGCAGCGGGCGATCAGGCCTCGTCGCCCGACTCGTCCTCGGTGTTCTCCTCGGTGGACTCGGCCTCGTCCTTCTCGATGCCGGCCTCTTCCTCGGCCTCGGCGAGCTCCTCCTCGAGCGCCTCGGCGGCGATCTGCTGGCTGACGTTGACGACCAGCAGCTCCTCGTCGGCGATCAGGCTGACACCCTCGGGCAGCGCGACGTCCTTGGCCAGGATCTGGCTGCCGGCCTCCAGGCCCTCGACCGAGACGGTGAACAACTCGGGAATGGCGATGACGTCGGCCTCGACGGTCAGCGTGCTGTTCTCGACGACGACGTTGGTCTCCGGCGCCGCGTCACCCTCGACGTGGACCGGGACGTCGACCGTGACCTTCTCGCCGCGCTTGACGATGACCAGGTCGACGTGCTCGATGACCGGCTTGATGGCGTCCCGCTGCACGTCCTTGGCCAGGGCAAGCTCCTGCTTGCCGTCGAAGTCGAGCGTCAGGATCGCGTTGACGTGCTTGAGCGCGAGCATTGTCTCGTGACCCGGCAGGGTCAGGTGCACCGGCTCGGTGCCGTGGCCGTAGAGCACGGCGGGGATCTTGTGGTCGCGGCGGATGCGGCGGGCCGCACCCTTGCCGAACTCGGTGCGCAGTTCGGCGTTCAGGCGGATCTCGGTCAGGGCCATGGGTGTCCTCGCTTCGGGAAGCAGCTGTCGGAATGGAAGTGGCTGCCTCGACGCGGGACGCGGCGCGAGCGGTGCTGGACCGCCGTCGGCGCGCGCTGCAGCGGCATACGGACGATGCCGGCGGTGCACACACCTTGTCGATCACGGACGTTCGTGCATCGTCCCTCGCCGAGGCTGGCGGCTCACATGGTATGCCGCCGGCCGCGTCCGGCCCAAATCAGGGCGTGAACATCGAGGTGACGGAGCCGTCCTCGAACACCTCGCGGATCGCCTTGCTCAGCAGCGGTGCGATCGACAGCGCCGTGAGCTTGTCGAACTGCTTCTCCGGGGTGATCGGCAGGGTGTCGGTCACGACGACCTCGCGGGCGACTGAGTCGCGCAGCCGCTGCACCGCCGGGTCCGAGAAGATCGCGTGCGTGGCGGCGATCACCACGCTGGCCGCACCGTCTTTCATCAGCGCGTCCGCCGCGTGGCAGATCGTGCCGCCGGAGTCGATCATGTCGTCGACCAGGATGCACGTGCGGCCTTCGACCGCCCCGATCACCCGGTTCGCGACGCTGGCATTGGCTCGGGTGACGTCACGGGTCTTGTGGATGAATGCCAGCGGCGTACCGCCCAGGCGTCGCGACCATTGTTCGGCGACCTTGATGCGACCCGCGTCCGGGGAGACGACGGTGAGGTCCTCGCTGCCGTACTTGTCGTTGACGTAGCCGGTCAGGATCGGGAGCGCCTGCAGGTGGTCGACCGGCCCGTCGAAGAAGCCCTGGATCTGGTCGGTGTGCAGGTCGACCGCCATCAGCCGGTCGGCGCCGGCCGTCTTGAACATGTCCGCCATCAGCCGGGCACTGATCGGCTCGCGGCCACGGGACTTCTTGTCCTGTCGGGCATAGCCGTAGAAGGGTGTGACGACCGTGATCCGCTTGGCGCTGGCGCGCTTCAGCGCGTCGACCATGATCAGGTGCTCCATGATCCATTTGTTGATCGGCGCCGTGTGGCTCTGGATGACGAAGGCGTCACAGCCGCGGACCGACTCCTCGAAGCGGACGTACATCTCGGTGTTGGCGAAGTCGCGCAGTTCGGTGGGCACCAGTTGCGTGCCGAGGTCGTCGGCCACCGCCTGGGCGAGCTCGTGGTGTGCACGACCCGAGAAGACCATGAGGTTCTTCTCGGTCGTCCGCTTCATGCCAGTGCTCATTGCGACTGTGAACCTTCCTGCTGTGCCCGGGTTGCTTGCTGTGCGGCGGCCGCGGACGCGGTGCCGGAACGCTTGTCTTCGACCCAGCCGGGCAGGTTGCGCTGCCGCCCGCGCGCAATGGCCAGCTCGCCGGGGCCGACGTCGTCGACGACAGCCGACCCCGCGGCGACATACGCTCCGTCAGCGATCCGCACCGGCGCGACGACCACCGAGTTGCTGCCGACGAAGCTGTCCTTGCCGACGATCGTGGGGCTCTTGGTCACCCCGTCGTAGTTGGCGAAGATCGTGCCGGCGCCGATGTTGCTGCCCTCGCCGATGGTGGCATCGCCGCAGTAGGTCAGGTGCGGGACCTTGGCGCCGTCGCCGATCCGGGCGTTCTTGGTCTCCACGAAGCCGCCGATCTTGCCGCCGCGGCCGAGCTCGGTGCCGGGCCGCAGATAGGAGAACGGACCGACGGTCGCCACGGCGCCGATGAGCGCCAGATTGGCCTGCGTGCGTATGACGCTGGCGCGGTCCTCGACCTGGGTGTCCACCAGCGTGGTGTCCGGACCGATCTCGCAGTCGGCGCCGATGGTCGTCGCACCGTGCAACTGACAGCCCGGGCGGATGACGGTGTCCTGCCCGACGCTGACGGTGACGTCGGCCCAGGTGGTGTCGGGATCGATGACGATGGCGCCACTCTCCCGCATCAGCGCGTCGAGCGTGCGACGGTTGAGCTCCTTGCCGAGGCGGGCCAGCTGTGCCTTGTCGTTGACTCCCTCGGTCTGCCACAGGTCGTCCAGGACGTGCCCGCTGACCGGCAGGCCGCGCTGCACGGCGATCTCGACCACGTCGGTGAGGTACTTCTCCCCCGCTTCGGCGTGCACCCCGACCTCGGCGAGTGCTTCACGCAGCACTGCCGCGTCGAAAGCGAAGATGCCGGAATTGAATTCGCCGATCGCGCGCTGCTCGGGAGTGGCCTGCTTGTGTTCGACGATGGCACGGACCGCACCGTGTTCGTCGCGGATGATCCGCCCGTATCCCGTCGCGTCCGCCAGCATCCCCGTCAGCACGGTGACCGCTGAGGAGGCGCGCTGATGCTCCTCGGTCAGCCGCTGCAGTGTCTCGGCGGTGAGCAGCGGGGTGTCACCGGTGGTCACCAGCACGGTGCCGGCCAGCGATTCCGGGAGCGCCCGCAACCCGCATTCGGCGGCTCGGCCGGTGCCGTAGACGTCATCCTGCTCGGCGACGACGATGTCCTCGTAGATCTCGCGGGCTGCGGCGGCCACCGATTCCTTCTGGGCACGGACCACGACGGCGACATACGGTGCGCCGGTGCCGACGGCGGCACTCACCGCATGACCGACGAGCGTGCGGCCGCCGATGGCGTGCAGTGCCTTGTTCCGTCGTGACTTCATCCGGGTGCCGTCCCCTGCGGACAGGACGATGACGGCGGCGGGCGTTGCTGTCACGGGGTCGACTCCTCGGCAGTGGATCGGGACATGACCAGGTGCGGGTGACCAGGCCGCGTGCGCGTGCGGCCCGGCGGCGATGTTACCGGCTCTGCCGAGGTGTGCCCGTCGTCGGCTCCCGCGCCGGGCCGGCCGCGTGCGGCCATGCCGGCCGGATCGCCGACTGCATCGCTCGCTGGATCGACCGGTCCGCGGTTCTCGGGCACACCATCGATAGCTGCCGGAACACGGCTCGGGTCGAGCCACCCAACGCGTTGCGTTTCCCGAGCAGCGCTTCCGCGATGACGTGGATTCGCCAGGGAAGGCAGTGGGGGTAAATTGCGCGAAAATCGTTGCCCTTGCTCATCATTCATGACATAATCGAACACATGAACGATACCGGATCACGCGACGTCGACGTGCTGGATGCCGTCGCGGTCCGGGCGTTCCACGACCGGTTGGACGACCCGGTCGCCACCGATGACCCGTGGGCTGAGATGCGAGCACTGGAGGAGCTGCGCAACGCGATCAGTGCCCGCCAAGCCCGGCTGGTGATGCAGGCCCATGCCGAACAACGCGACGCGGACGACCGGCGCCGGATCGCCCGTCAGGCCACGACGCGGTTGGTCGGATCC
>NZ_JBQCGS010000006.1:0-6565 GCF_051955415.1 Flexivirga sp. | reverse complement strand
CTCTCCTTGCACGGCATCCGGTCGTTGTCGGCGGCATACCGCACGCCATTGACTGTCGACGTCGACGGCGCGGACTTCAGCGTCGGCTACACCCCGGCCGAGTCCGACAGCGCCCTGTTCGGCGGCAACTCCAACTGGCGTGGGCCTGTGTGGTTCCCGGTCAACTTCCTGCTGGTGGACGCGCTCGCGACGTATGCCGAGGCCTATCCCGGCGAGCGGGTCGAGCATCCGACCGGCTCGGGTGACGAGCACAGCCTGCAGGAGATCACCGCCGACCTGACCGACCGCCTCGTGCAGCTCTTCCGGCCGGACGGCGCGGGGCGGCGGCCGGGTACGCCGAAGTGGTATCCGAGCGGGCCGCTGTGGGACCAGCATCCGACATTCAGTGAGTACTTCGACGGCGACGACGGTTCCGGCCTCGGCGCCACCCACCAGACCGGCTGGACTGCGCTGGTCGCCTACCTCATCTGCCGCGGCCCGGCGCCCGCCACCTGACCGACCCGCCTGTGGATGGTGCGCGCCCGGGGGAGGAGCGACGGCCTACCCTGTGGGGATGCCTGCCGATCTGGATGCCCTGATGCACGCTGCCGTCGGAGGGGTCGGTGGCAGTGACCGGCCGGGGCAGCAGCAGATGGCACGCGCGGTGGATCAGGCGGCGCGGGACGGTTCGCACCTGCTGGTGCAGGCCGGCACCGGCACCGGCAAGTCGCTGGCCTATCTGGTCCCGGCGATCCGGCACGCCGTCGAGACGCATCGGCCGGCGATCGTGGCCACGGCCACCCTGGCGCTGCAGGCCCAGATCGTCGACCGCGACCTGCCCCGCATCGCCGACGCACTCGCCCCGATCCTGGGCCGACGGCCGACCTACGGCCTGGTGAAGGGTCGGCGAAACTACCTCTGTCTGCATAAGATCGAGGGCGGCTACCCCGAGGAGGAGGACTCCCTGCTCGAGGTCGGGGACGTCGATCGGGCCGCGGGGCGGATCGGTGAGGAGGTCGTGCGGCTGCGCGAGTGGGCGCAGGAGACCGACACCGGCGAGCGGGACGAGCTGGTGCCGGGCGTCAGCGAGCGTGCCTGGCGGCAGGTCTCGGTCTCCGCCGAGGAGTGTCTCGGCTCGAAGTGCCCGATGGTGCAGGAGTGTTTCGTCGAGCGGTCCCGCGCCGCGGCCAAGGAGGTCGACGTCGTCGTCACCAACCACAGCTTCATGGCGATCGATTCCTTCGAGGGCCGGCAGATGCTGCCCGAGCACGACCTGCTCGTCGTGGACGAGGCCCACGAGCTCGTCGACCGGGTCACCTCGACCATCACCGATGAGGTCACCGGCGGGATGATCGCCACCGCGGCCCGGCGCTGCGGCCGGATGGCCGACGCCTCCACCATGCGCGAGGCGGGGGAGTTGCTGCAGGAGCTGCTCAACGGCGTGCAGGAGGGCCGGCTGCTCGGGATTCCCGACAACCTCGCCCTCGCCCTCACGCGCGTGCGTGATGCGGCCCGGTCCGTGCAGAGTGAGCTCAAACCCGCGTCGCCGGCGGACAATGACGCCTCCCGCCAGGTGGCGCGTGCCGCGGTCGACGAGATCTTCGACAACTGCGACCGCATCCTGGAGGGCCGCGAGCTCGACGTCGTCTGGGTGTCGCAGGATCAGCGACGTGGGGCGGTGCTGCGCGTCGCCCCGATGAGCGTCGCAATGCTGTTGCGGGACAAGGTCTTCGGCGACCGGACGGTCATCATGACCTCGGCGACCCTCGAACTCGGCGGGTCCTTCGACTCCGTCGCCGGCACGCTCGGGCTGCGCGGCGAGGGCGGCCCGCGGTGGACCGGCCTCGACGTCGGGTCACCGTTCGACTATCCGCGGCAGGCCATCGCCTACGTCGCCTCCCAACTGCCGCCGCCCGGACGCGACGGTATGTCGCCAGCGGCCATGGACGAGATCGAGACGCTGGTGCGGTCCGCCGGTGGCCGCACGCTCGGACTCTTCTCCTCGACCCGCGCCGCTCGCGCGGCAGCCGAGGAGATGCGCACCCGGCTCGGGGACGACATACCCGTGCTCTGCCAGGGTGACGATCAGATCCGCACTCTGGTGGCGCAGTTCGCCGCCGACCCCCGCACCTGCCTGTTCGGCACCATGACCCTCTGGCAGGGGGTCGACGTGCCGGGGCCGTCCTGTCAGCTGGTGATCATCGACCGCATCCCGTTCCCACGCCCCGATGACCCACTGGCGTCGGCACGTTCGCAGGAGATCGCCCGCCGCGGCGGCAACGGCTTCATGTCGGTGTCGGCCACCCATGCCGCGCTCCGGCTCGCCCAGGGAGCCGGGCGGCTGGTGCGCAGCAGCGCGGACCGGGGTGTCGTGGCCTTCCTCGACACCCGGATGATCACCGCCCGCTATGCGGGCTTCCTGCAGAAGTCCCTGCCGCCCTTCTGGCCGACGACCGATCGGGCGCTGGTGCTCAAGGCATTGCGTCGACTCGACGAGACGGCGAACGACACGGGCGCGCAGCCCGCGGCGGAAACGCCCGCTGTGACGACGGCCGCCGACGCGGTCCAGGAGGTGGCCGCCGACGAGACACACGACGTGCCGGACGAACTCACGCCGCAGCCCGATCGTGCACAGCAGCCGGTGACGCCGGACCCGGCCCCTTCAGTGCCCGGCTGGACCGCCGAGGACGACGAGGAGTTGCGCGACGGCGCCGACCTCGGGCTCGGCCCCGAAGAGCTGGCCGAGCACCTCGACCGGCCATTGGAGGAAGTGCGAAACCGGCTGGTGCAACTGCAGATCGGCTGATCCTTGGCGGCATACGACCGAGGTCACTCGTGGATGATCGCCACCTTCGTGGAGGTCTTGCCGTCCACAGCCGCGGCCAGTTGCGGCACGTAGCGCTTGAGCACCCACGGGATCGACAGCGGGGTCACCATGCTGAACGCCGAGGCGTAGGTGCTGGCCTTCTTGCTGTCGCCGATCGCGCTCGGCACGTAGATGGTCCGGCCCTCCCGGAACGCCTTCGTCTGCTCGTAGAGCCCGCCGAGCTTGGACTTCACGTTCGCCGGGCTGTCCAGCCAGACGACGACGTCGAAGTCGATCTCCTTGGTGCGCTCGGCGCTGATCGACCCGCCGAAGGTCTTGCCGCCGATGTCCTCGAACTTCGCCGGGAAGGTGAAGCCGAGTGCGTGCTGCACCTGGGAGCGGATGTCGGACGGCCCGTAGATGTAGGCACCTTCGTAGGGAGTCGCCACGACCGCAGTCTTGCCGACGAACTGCGGATGCGACTTCTTCGCCGCCGCGAGGTCGCCTTTCACGGACGCGACCAGCTGGGCGCCCTCGTCGTGCTTGCCGAGGGCGTCGGCGATCAGCTGCGCGGTCTCGTCCCACGGCGTGCCCCAGTCGACGTGGCCCTTCGGGGCGGCGATGGTGGGCGCCAGCTTGGACAGCTTGGCGTAGTCGGACTGCTTGAGGTCCGAGTAGATGGCGACGATGAGGTCGGGCCGCAGGGTCGCGATCTGCTCGATGTTCAACTTCTGACTGTCGAGCACCTCGGGCAGGGGTGCGTCGCCCAGCTTCGGCTTCGCCCAGGGGTAGATCTCACCCTTCGCGGCGCCGAGCCAGGAGGTCACGGCCACGGGTACGACTCCGAGTGCGAGCAGCGAGTCCTGCTCCAGCAGGCCGACGCAGACCACCCGCTGGGGTGCCGCGGTGATGGTGGTCGAGCCGTATTTGTGCTGCACGGTTACCGGGAACGCTGCCCCGTCCTGCGGCCGGCCGGCCGCCCCGGGCGAGCCGGCGGTGGCTGCCGCGGCGCCGCCCGAACTGCGGCCGCAGGCGGACAGCAGGGCACTGAGGCCGGTCAGCGCCAGGGCACTGCTGCCGGCGAGGACGTGACGACGGGACGGTTGCATGGTTCTCCTGACCGTGATGAAGTGACGTGGTTAGGGAAGGCTAACCTATAGTCGAGATGGCATCGAACCGACAGGACTGATGTGACCACGCTGGAACGGCGCAGCACAGCGAATACGCTTGCCGATGAAGGACATTCGTCGATATCACGGTCGCCGCACGCAGCGCGCAGCGGCAGCTGGCGCGTCGTCGCGATCCTGGCCATCGCGCTGCTGGGATGCGGCCTGCTCAGCTTGATGATCGGCAACGTGGCCATCAATCCGGTCCGCACCCTGCAGGTGCTCTTCGACCCCGACAGCTCGCAGGCCGCCGCGATCATCCACCAGCTACGGTTGCCGCGCACCGTTCTGCTGTTGGCCGTCGGGCTGGCACTGGGTATCTCCGGTGCGCTCATGCAAGGGCAGTCCCGCAACCCGCTGGCGGACCCGGGACTGCTGGGCGTCTCCGAAGGTGCGTCCCTCGCCGTCGTCCTGGCCATCTTCTGGTTGCACATCGACTCGCCCGCGGCCTACGCCTGGTTCGCCCTGCTCGGCGCCGGTGTGACCGCGTGGCTGGTGTTCGCGATCAGCGCGATCCGGGGCGGCCCGTCGCCGCTGACCCTGGTCCTCGCCGGTGCCGCCGTCAGCGCGCTCGCGTCGGCGGTCATCACCTCCGTCGTCACCGCGAACGTCTCGACGCTGGACCAGTACCGCTTCTGGGTCGTCGGCTCGGCGAGTGGGCGCGGCATCGAGGTGTTCTGGCAAGTGGCACCGTTCCTGGTGCTGGGGCTGGTCCTCACGGTCGTCTGCACGCCCGCGATCAACCTCTTGCAGCTGGGTGACGACGCGGCGCGGGCCCTCGGCGTGCGGCCGGGCCTGCACAAGTTGCTCGGCGTCTGCGCGGTGATGCTGCTCACCGGGGGTGCGGTCGCCGCCTGCGGACCGATCGGCTTCCTCGGGTTGGTCGCCCCGCACGTCGCTCGCTTCTGGTGCGGTCCCGACTACCGCTGGGTGGTGCCGTACTCCGGCCTGATCGGCGCGATCGTGCTGAGCCTGGCCGACATCCTCGGGCGCGTCATGGCCGGTGGGGCAGAGGTGCAGGTTGGCATCGTCATGGCGCTCGTCGGTGGTCCGGCCTTTGTCCTGCTCGTGCGTCGGACCCGGTTGGTGCAGCTATGAGATCAGCGATCACGGGTGCGGCCGCCGTTGCGGCACCGCTGCGCCCCGCCATACGACTCGGCCGCACGTCGTGGCGGCTGCATCCCCGGGCGGCGCTGTGCGCGGTGGCGGCGGGTGTGCTCGTGCTGGCGCTGCTGGTGGTCGACCTCGCCTACGGCGACCTGCGGATCCCGTTCGGCGACGTGGTGCGTGCGTTGCTCGGTGACGCCTCGGGCGTCAACGCGTTCATCGTGCGCGACGTCCGCCTCCCCGAAGCGTCGGTCGCGCTGCTCGCCGGGCTCGCGCTCGGATTGTCCGGCGCGCTGATCCAGACCATCGCCCGCAACCCATTGGCCAGCCCCGACGTCATCGGCGTCAACGCCGGCGCCGCAGCCGGTGCCGTGGGTTACATCGTGCTCTTCGCGGCCGCCGATTCCGGTGTGGCTTCGGGTGTTTCGGCCGACCTCGGACTGCCGCTCGCGGCCTTCTGCGGTGCGCTGCTGGCCACTGCGTTGCTGTATGCCGCCGGCTGGCGCGGCGGCCTCGACGGTCGCCGGCTGGTGCTGGTCGGCATCGGCATCGCGGCCGCTCTGACCGCCTGCACCTCGTGGTTGCTGGTGACGGCGCGGCTGCAGACCGCGGCGTCGGCGCAGGTGTGGCTGTCCGGGTCGCTCGCCGGCGTGACCGGCACCAACGCCCGCTGGCTGCTGGCCGTGCTGACGCTGGTGGCACCGGTCGCGCTGTGGCAGGGCAGCACACTCGACATCGTCGAACTCGGCGACGACACGGCCCGCGCTCTCGGCATACGGACCACCCGGGCGCAGGCGATCACACTGCTGTGCGCCGTCCTCCTCGCCGCGGTCGCCGTCTCCGCGGTCGGTCCGATCGGCTTCGTCGCGTTCGTGTGCCCGCAGATCGCCCGGCGGCTGGCCGGCACCTCGCGGCCGCCGTTGCTCACCTCCGCCCTGACCGGTGCGGTGCTGGTGCTGGCCGCCGACGTGATCACCCGGCTGTGGCTGACCGGGCTGGCGGTGGGCGTGGTCACCTCGCTGATCGGCGCCCCGTACTTCATCCACCTGTTGATCCGCACGCAAAGGCAGGACCCATGAGCCAGACATCCACGGCCGCCCTGGCCGACCGCCTCGCCGCCCCGGCGGCACGGTTGAGCGCAGACAACGTCACCGTCGGGTATGGCGACGAGCCCGTCGTCCACGACGTGTCGTTGCGGGTCCCGGATGGCAAGGTGACGACCATCATCGGGCCGAACGGATGCGGGAAATCGACTCTGCTGCGGACACTTTCGCGGTTGTTGACGCCGACCACCGGACAGGTGATGCTGGACGGCGACCCGATCGGGTCCCGCTCGGCCAAGCAGCTGGCCCGCACGCTCGCGCTGCTGCCGCAGAGCCCGATCGCACCGGAGGGACTGCTCGTCCGCGGCCTGGTCGGTCGCGGCCGGCCCCCGCCTCAGCGGTGGGTACAGCCGGGGTCGCACGGCGCAGGGGACATCGGGACCCATGCGATGCGCGGGACCGGC
>NZ_JBQCGS010000005.1:0-14503 GCF_051955415.1 Flexivirga sp. | reverse complement strand
GTTCGGCACACCAGCCCGTACCAAAGTCTCCCCAGGGCAGGGTTCGGCACACCAGCCCGTACCAAAGTCTCCCCAGGGCAGGGTTCGGCACACCAGCCCGTACCAAAGTCTCCCCAGGGCAGGGTTCGGCACACCAGCCCGCCCCACGGCGTACCAAAGTCTCCCCAGGGCAGGTTCGGCACACCAGCCCGCCCCACGGCGTACCAAAGTCTCCCCAGGGCAGGGCTCGGCACACTAGCCCGCCCCCCGACTTTTCCGCACCGCGACCCGCCTGATCGCGACCGGCTCAGCCCCGACGTTTGCGCTCGAGGAATGCCTGCATCGCCGCCTTCGCCTCGTCGGAGGCGAACAACCGCGCGGACAGGTCGGCGACCTCCGCACCGCGCGCATCGACCTCGGCCAGCAGCGGCGCCGTGAGCAGCGCCTTGCTCTCCCGCAGACCCTGGGCGCTGCCCTGCGTCAGCTGATCCAGCACCACGCCGACCGCTTCATCGAGCGCGGCAGCCGGTACGGACTCGGTGATCAGGCCCATCTCGGCCGCCGTCGCCGCATCGAAGGTTTCGGCGGTGAGGAACGTGCGCGCGGCAGCGCGGCTGGTCATCCGGGGCAGCGTGGTCAGTGAGATCAGCGCGGGCGCCAGGCCGAGGCGAGCCTCGGTGAACGCGAACGTGACCGTGTCGGCCGCCAGGACGATGTCCGCCGCACCGACCAGCCCCAGCCCGCCGGCACGCACCGGCCCGTGCAGGCGTATGACGACAGGCTTGCCGCATGCCAGGATCTGCCGCTGCAGCGCGACCAGGTCGTGCGCACCCTGAGCCATTCCCCCGGCCCTGGCCTCCGCCAGATCGGCACCGGAACAGAACACCGTGCCGGCGGCCGTGAGCAGGACCGCCCGGACCGAGTCGTCGGCCTCCGCGGTGTGCAACGCGGCCGACAGCTCCGCCACCAGTTGCTTGCTGAGCGCGTTGCGGTTGTGCTGGCTGTCCAGGGTGACGGTGGCGATCCCGCGGTCGGAGTGCAGGTGAACCAGCTGCGTTGTCGTCATACGGCCAGACGCTAGTCGGAGGCGATCGCCGGACTCTGCACCGGCTGGTCCCGGAACTGCGTGCGGTACAGGTCGGCGTAGGTGCCGCCGGCGGCGAGCAGTTCCTCGTGCGAGCCGCGCTGGACGATGCGTCCCTGCTCCATCACCAGAATGAGATCGGCGTCCCGGATGGTGGACAGCCGATGCGCGATGACGATCGACGTCCGGCCCGCCAGCGCGGAGTCGAGCGCCCGGGAGACCGCGGCCTCGGACTCCGAGTCCAGGTGCGCGGTCGCCTCGTCGAGCACCACCACGGACGGTGCCTTGAGCAGCAGGCGGGCGATCGCCAAGCGCTGCTTCTCGCCGCCGGACAGGCGGTGCCCGCGGTCGCCGACCATCGTGTCCAGACCGTAGGGCAACCGGCTGACCAGATCCCACACCTGCGCTTCGCGCAGCACGCGTTCCAGGTCCTCGTCGCTCGCGTCCGGTGCGGCGTAGAGCAGGTTGGCCCGGATGGTGTCGTGGAACATGTGGGCTTCCTGCGTGACGACGCCGACCCGGTCACGCAACGCGTCGAAGGACACCGTGCGCAGGTCCCGCCCACCGATGCGTACGGTGCCGCTGGTCGGGTCGTAGAGGCGCGAGACCAGGCCGATGGTGGTCGTCTTCCCGGCGCCGGAAGGACCGACCAGGGCGATCATCTGGCCGGGCTCCGCCCGGAACGACATCCCCTGCAGCACCGTCGACCCGTCGCCCTTGTCCCGTGTCAGCACGGTTTGCAGCGACTCGATCGACACCTGGTCCGCGGTCGGATACCGGAAGACGACGTCGTCGAACTCCACCCCGATCGGGCCGGGCGGCAGGTCGGCGGGCTCGGCGTGCTCGGCGACCAGAGGCTGCAGGTCGAGCACCTCGAAGACGCGCTCGAAGGAGATCAGCGCCGTGAGCACGTCGACGCGGACGCTGGACAGCTGGGTCAGGGGTGCGTAGAGGCGGCCCAACAGCGCGGCCAGCGCGAGCAGCGTGCCGATCGTCATCGCGCCGTGCACCGCCATCACCCCGCCGATGCCGTAGACCACCGCGGTCGCCAGGGTCGCCAGCAGCGTCAGCCCGACCAGGAAGATCGCCCGCTGAACGGCGATGCTGATGCCGTAGTCGCGCACCTTCGCCGCCCGTTCGGCATACTCCTGGTCCTCCTGCGCGGGGCGACCGAACAGTTTGACCAGCAGCGCACCCGCGACGTTGAAGCGTTCGGTCATGCGCGCGCCCAGGTCGGCGTTCTCGGTCATCTGTCCCCTGGTCAGGCCGGCCAGCCGGCGGCCCAGGATGCGGGTCGGGATGAGGAAGAACGGCACGAGCACGAGCGCGGCGAGCGTGATCTGCCAGGACAGCGCGGCCATCGCGACGATGATGACAATCACGCTGACCAGGTTGGACACCACGTTGGACATCACCGACGTGAAGGCCTGCTGGGCACCGATCACGTCGGAGTTGAGCCGGGTGACCAGCGCGCCGGTCTGCGCGCGTGTGAAGAAGGCGATCGGCTGGCGCAGCACATGGCCGAACACCTCACGCCGCAGGTCGTAGATGAGTCCCTCGCCGAGTCCGGCGGACAGCCACCGCTCGACCACCCCGAGGGCCGCGTCGACGACCGCCACAATGCCGGCCGCGACCGCCAGCCACACCACCAGCGCGGTGTTCTTGTCGCCGACACCCTTGTCGACGATCTCCTTGAGGATCAGCGGGGTGGCGATCACCAGCAGCGCATCGACCACCACCAGGACGAGGAAGGTGCCGATCTTGCGACGGTAGGGCCGGGCGTAACCGAGCACCCGCCGGGACGTGCCCGGCTTCAACTTCGACATCTCGGTCGACTCGCGGGTCAGCGAGTGCATCACCTGCCAGTTGCTCATCGTCCTCCTCCGGGGACGAGCCAGTCCCGTCCGTCAGTCGGCAACAACGCCCACCGGCAATGTATGCCGTAGGTATGACCCCACCCGTGGAGTAGCCGCCGCCAGGCCGAGAGTGACCACCGCGGTCGTCGCCCAGAGTGGGACGCCATCGGACAGCGTCAACGTGGCCCCGATGATCAGCGGCGCCAGCGTCGTGGCGACTCCCCAGCTGAGGCCGAACACCGCGAGGTATCGGCCCGTGGCGCCTCCGGGCGCGAGTCGAGACGCTTGCGCGTAGAGATGGCTCATCAGCAGGACGTCGGCCATCGCGCCGACAATGCCCGACACGAGCACGAGGCTCGGATCATGAGCTATCGCCAACAAGCCGATCGCTGCCGCGAGTGTCACGAAACCCACTGTCAACGCGACAAATCCGTCGTCAGCGTTGAGGCGCCGGATCCGCAGCAGCGACTGCGCGAAAACGGCGACCACTGCCGACACCGCCGTGCTCGCGCCGATCACCCACAGGCCGATCCCCCGATCCGCGACTGTGAGCGGCAGGCCGAAGACGATGATCATGTAGACGAGCGTGAAGACCGTCGACAGCGCGAACAGCACGAGCAGCCGGCGGTCGCGCCAGGGCCACGAGACGGCGCGGGTGTCGGCGACAGGCTTATCGGGCGGCAGAAATCCGCGGATGACGCCTGCGCACAGCAGACAGGTCGCGGCATCGATGACGAACAACAGCCGCAGGTCGAGGCCCGCCACGACGGCTGCCACTCCCCCTGCCGCGACCGCGGCGATGGTCATCGACACGAAGAGCAACCCGAACAACGCCGGGCCGGTACGTTCATCGCTCTCGTCGGCGATGAGGGCTTGCGTGGGTGGCTCGATGAGCTCATAGGACAGGCCGAGTCCGATCGCACCGATGACGGCCGACATGGTGCCGGTGGCCGCCGCGAGCACCAATTGCGTGGTGGCACAACCGATCAGCCCCAACAGGATGATCGGACGCGATCCGACGAGATCCAGCAACCAGCCGCCGGCCAAGCGGGACGGGATCGTCGCGAGTCCGAACGCCGCCACGATCAGACCGGCCGTACGCACCGACTCGTGTAGCTCCTCGGTGAGCAGCACGGCCAGGAACGCCATCGAGAACCCGCCAACGCGATTGACCATCCGAGCAACGAGCAGCGCCCGCGCTCCGCGAGAGAGCACCTGCCACGCAGCGAGTGGATGCCGTGCCGCATAACCATCGTCTATGCTGTCGCCAGTCACGCTCGGACACGCTACGCAAGTCAGGAGTAACTGGTCAAGTGCGTTTCGACAGTCACATCGAGAGACTGCTCACGGCGGCCGCCAGGTTGGTCAATGTGCTCAGCCCCGGCCTCGACGGCGGGCGCGAGGTCGCCGTACCCGAGACTGCGGCGGACCTGCGGACCGCCATCGGCGCCGCCCTCACGTTCGATCATCAACCCACCGTGAGCGCGGCCGCCGCACGCACCCTCACCGCTGTGATCCCTGATGTCCGAGCGGTTTTCGAGTCAGCTGCCGCGGGTGACACCGCCCGTGCGGCCCGGCTGACCAACGGCCTGCTGAACCACACCGGGGCCCGGCCGCGACTCAATGCCGACGCCGACGGCACCTGGCACCTGCACTTCCACGGCCCCACCGACAGCTTCGGCCCGGGCTGGGCGGCCGGCCTGGCCGCCGGGCTGACAATGGCACTGGGAGTCGACGAGATCGGCCGGCTCGGCGTCTGTTCGGCGGATCGCTGCGACCGGGTGTATGTCGACAGCTCACGCAACGGCACCCGGCAGTTCTGCTCCACCCGGTGCCAGAACCGCACCAAGGCCGCCGCGCATCGCGCCCGACGCACGTAGCCCTCATGCCAGTTCGACCAGGTCCTGGTAGTCCGGACCCCACAGGTCCTCGACACCGTCGGGCAGCAGCAGCACCCGCTCCGGCTCGAGCGCCTCGACGGCGCCGGGGTCGTGGGTGACCAGCACGACCGCGCCCTCGAAGGCGCGCAACGCACCCAGGATCTCCTCGCGCGACGCCGGGTCGAGGTTGTTGGTCGGCTCATCGAGCAACAGCACGTTGGCCGCGGACACCACCAGCAGCGCCAGCGACAACCGGGTCTTCTCGCCACCGGACAGCACGCGCGCCGGCTTCTCGACGTCGTCGCCGCTGAACAGGAACGATCCGAGCACCTTGCGCGTCTCGGTCTCGTCGAGGTCGGGCGCGGCCGACTTCATGTTGTCCAGGACGCTGCGATCCACGTCGAGGTTCTCGTGCTCCTGGGCGTAGTAACCCAGTTTCAGGCCGTGGCCCGGCTGCACCTGCCCGGTATCCGGCTGGTCCACGCCCGCCAGGATCCGCAGCAGGGTCGTCTTGCCGGCCCCGTTCAACCCCAGCACCACGACCTTGGAGCCGCGGTCGATCGCCAAGTCGACGTCGGTGAAGATCTCCAGCGAGCCGTAGGAGCGCGACAGGCCTTCTGCCATCAGCGGTGTCTTGCCGGACGCCGCCGGCGTGGGGAACCGCAGCTTCGCGACACGATCCTGCTGCCGACTGCCCTCCGCGCCCTGCAGCATCCGCTCGGCCCGCCGGATCATGTTCTGGGCGGCCGTGGCCTTGGTCGCCTTGTAACGCATCTTCTCGGCCTGCGCCATCAACGCAGACGCCTTCTTCTCGGCGTTCTGCCGCTCCCGGCGGCGGCGCCGTTCATCGGTCTCGCGCTGTTGCAGGTAGGTCGTCCAGCCGACGTTGTACTGGTCGATCGCGGCGCGGTTCGCATCCAGGTGGAAGACGCGGTTGACGACCTGATCCAGCATCTCGACGTCGTGGCTGATGATGATCAGCCCGCCCGAGTAGGTCTTCAGGTAGTCACGCAGCCAGTGGATCGAGTCCGCGTCCAGGTGGTTGGTCGGTTCGTCGAGCAACAGCGATTCGGCGCCGGAGAAGAGGATCCGTGCCAGTTCCACCCGGCGGCGCTGACCACCGGACAGGGTCTCCAGCGGCTGGTCCAGGATGCGTGAGGGAAGCCCGAGCGACGACGCCAGCGACGCGGCCTCGGACTCGGCGGCATACCCACCCTTGCCCAGGAACTCGCCGTCCAGGCGCGCATACCGACGCATCGCCCGCTCGCGCTTCTCGTCGTCCTCGTCGGCCATCGCCTGCTCCGCGGCGCGCAGATCGCGGATGACGACGTCGAGCCCACGCGCGGACAGGATGCGGTCGCGCGCCAGCATGGCCAGATCACCGGTGCGCGGATCCTGCGGCAGGTACCCGATGTCTCCCGAGGACGTCACGGTGCCGGCCGCCGGCTGCCCTTCGCCGGCGAGCACCTTGGTCAGCGTCGTCTTTCCGGCGCCGTTGCGGCCCACCAGGCCCACGCGGTCGCCGGCGGCGACCCGGAAAGTGGCTTCTTCCAGAAGGATTCGTGACCCCGCACGCAACTCGATACCTTGTGCGGTGATCACTGACTGTCCCTTCTGGCGCGATTCCTCGCGCAGCCCTACTGGCGCGGCAACTGGCGGCATACATGGGGGAGCGCCTGCCGCTACGCCGTTGCCAGCGCGTGCTTCAGGCGCCCGAAGCCGTTCTCTCGATAGTGTACGTCCAGGGTCAGCGGCGCCCCAATCCGTTTACGGCGTCGCAGCAGTGAAGGGAAACCGGCGTGACGTTCAATGACAACGCCAACATCGGCACCGGTGACGTCTCCAGCGGAGGCAGCGGTGGTGGGGGCGGCGGGCTGATGCCCGGCGGTGTGGCGGTCGGCGGCGTCGGCGGCGTGATCGTGATGATCCTGATGGTGCTCTTCGGCGGCGACTTGACCGGCGGCGGCGGAGGGGGTGGATACCCCGGACAGATCACCGGCCAGGACCAGGCGAATCCCTACGGACAGAACCAGATCGGCTCCGGCGGCAGCACCGACGCGATCCAGCAGCAACTCGACCAGTGCACGACCGGTGCCGATGCCAACAAGAACGACCTGTGCCTGATCAAGGGCACCGTGGCCAGTGTCGAGGGCTTCTGGAAGGTCTACCTGCCCAAGGCCGCCGGCAAGGACTACTCCCCCGCGGTCACCAAGGTCTTCTCCGGGCAGATGCAGTCGGGATGCGGCACCGCCAGCACCGAGATGGGGCCGTTCTACTGCCCGCTCGACAAGCAGGTCTACATCGACGCCGGCTTCTTCCAGGAACTGCAGAGCCAGTACGGCTCCGACGGCGGCCAGCTCGCCAAGGAATACGTGCTCGCGCACGAATACGGCCACCACGTCCAGGACATCCTGGGCCTGCTCGGCCGCGCCCAGCAGGACCCGCAGGGCGCCGAGTCCGGCTCGGTGCGCACGGAGCTGCAGGCCGACTGCTTCGCCGGGATCTGGGTCTCCTACGCCGACGGTTCCCGCAACGGCCAGGACGGCATCACCATCGATCCGTTGCTGAACAAGATCAACGACTCGGACATCGACTCGGCGCTGTCGGCGGCGGCCGCCGTCGGCGACGACCGCATCCAGCAGAAGGCACAGGGCCGGGTCACCCCGGAGACCTGGACACACGGATCCTCTGCCGCCCGGCAGAAGTGGTTCAAGATCGGCTACGACAAGGGCAGCCTCAACGCGTGCAACACCTTCGACGCCGCCAACGTCGAGTGAAGCAGGCCCGCTGAGCACTCGATGTGAGTCAGCTCACATTTTCCTGACGTCGCGAGCAACCTGCCGTATGCCGTCCGCGTCTTTCCTGCACCCCACATCTCGTGGGAGCAGGAAGGAAGGAACTGTCATGGCACACACCATCACGCGGGGTCTGCGCGGCAAAGCCGCACTTGCGGTGTGCGGTCTGACTGCAGCCACCGTCATCCCTCTGGCAGCCTCGGGTGCGGCGCACGCAGCGCCGTACTGCGGCTTCACCTGGGGCTCGACCGGCAAGGTCGCGGCTGCAATCACGTCGGACACCGTGCGCGGTGCCCGCTCCGGTCAGCACTCGTGCTACGACCGGCTCGTTCTCGATCTGGGCGGTAGCGGTCGCAGCACCGGCTACCGGGTGCGTTACGTCAGCGCGGTCAGCGGACCGTCGGGCAACCCGGTGGCTCTCGCCGGCGGGGCACGCCTGCAGATCGACGTCAATGCGGCGGCGTCGGACGCTCAGGGACGTCCGACCTACCGGCCCGCTGATCCCCGGCACGTCACCGACGTCGCCGGTTACCGCACGTTCCGCCAGGCCGCGTTCGTCGCGTCGTTCGAGGGACAGAGCACGTTCGGACTCGGGGTACGCGCCCGACTGCCGATGCGGGCGTTCGTCATCCAGGATCCGGCCGGACAGCGCCTGGTGATCGACGTCGCCCACAAGTGGTGACGGAACGGGCACTCCCCCCATTCACCGAGCGGACACGAAACACACTGACAGGACACGTAATGGGGCCGGAAACGGGCCGATTTACGTGTCCTGTCGGTCGGTTCTTGTCCGCTCGGTGAGAGAGAGCGATCAGATGTTGAAGCCGAGGGCGCGCAACTGCTCGCGACCGTCGTCGGTGATCTTCTCCGGGCCCCACGGCGGCATCCACACCCAGTTGATGCGGTGCGACTCGACCAGGCCCTCGAGGGCGGCCGCGGTCTGGTCGGCGATGACGTCGGTCAGCGGACAGGCCGCCGAGGTCAGGGTCATGTCGATCACCGCGGCGTTGTCCGCGTCGACGGTGATGCCGTAGACCAGCCCGAGGTCGACGACAATGATGCCCAACTCGGGGTCGACGACGTCGCGCATGGCTTCCTCGACGTCCGCGACGTTCGGCGGGGTGACTACTTCGGCCATGATCAACCAACTCCCGTTGTGGTGGTGCCGGAACTGATGTCCACGCCGGCCTGCGCCAGCGCGTCGGTGTATGCCGCCCACGGCAGCAGTGCGCACTGCACGCGCGCGGGATACTTCGACACTCCGGAGAACGCCACGCCGTCTCCGATGATTTCCTCGTCGCCGGGGTCCTGGCCCTTGGAGGTCAGCATCTGGCGCATCGCCTCGAAGGTCCGCAACGTCTCGCCCACCGGGTGGCCGATGACCTCCTCGGCCAGCACCGAGGCGGACGCCACCGAGATGGAGCAGCCGATCGAATCGTAGGAGACGTCCTGCACGACCGCAGCGTCGCCGGCGCCGGTCACGTGGACCCGCAACGTCACCTCGTCGCCACAGGTGGTGTTGACGTGATGCGTCTGGGCGTCATACGGCTCACGCAGGCCGGCGTGGGCGGGATGCTTGGAGTGGTCGAGGATCAGCTCCTGATAGAGGTCCATCAGACCGCCACCCCGAAGATGTCGGGCACCCGGTCCAGCGCCTCGAGGAACACTCGCACCTCGTCCAGAGTGGTGTAGGGACCGAAGCTGGCCCGCGTGGTGGCGGTGAGCCGTCCGGCCCGGTGCAGCGGCCAGGCGCAGTGGTGGCCCGTGCGGACCGCGACTCCCGAGTCGTCCAGCACCTGCCCCACGTCGTGGGGATGGACCCCGTCGATGACGAAAGCGACTGCGCCGATGCGCTTGTCGACGTCACGCGGTCCCAGCACACGCACCCACGGACGCTCCGTCAGGCCGTCGAGCACCGCCCGGGTGATCCTCCGGTCGTGCGCCGCGACCGCGTCCATGCCGAGTGCGGACAGGTAGTCGCACGCGGCGGCCAAGCCGACCGCCTGCGACTCGTTGGGCACGCCCGCCTCGAATCGCTGCGGCGGCGGCGCATAGGTCGAACCCTCCATCCGCACCAGCTCGATCATCGACCCGCCGTAGAGGAACGGCGGCATCGCCGCGAGCAGTTCGCGCCGGCCGACGAGCACGCCCACGCCATACGGCCCGAGAATCTTGTGCCCGCTGAACGCCATGAAGTCGACACCGAGCGACGCGAAGTCGACGGGCAGGTGCGGCACCGACTGGCACGCGTCGAGCACCGTGAGAACGTCGAACTCCCGTGCCAGTGCTGCGAGTTCGGGAACCGGGTTGATGGTGCCGAGCACGTTGGAGACGTGCGCGAACGCGAACACCTTCACCGCCGGGCGCGAGATCAGGTCGCGGGCAGCGGCCAGGTCGAGCTCACCGTCCTCGGTGACGTCCAACCAGCGCAGGGTGGCACCGGTGCGCCGCGCCAGCTCCTGCCACGGCACCAGGTTGGCGTGGTGCTCCATCACCGTGGTCACGATCTCGTCGCCGGGACCGATGCGGAAGCGGTCGGTGACCGCCGGGTCGGCTCCGGAGATGCCGAGATCTCCGTCGGCGGAGGCATTGCTGAACGCGTAGGCGACCAGGTTGATCGACTCGGTCGCGCTCTTGGTGAACACCACCTCGCCCGGAGCAGCGCCCACGAACGCGGCGACGGTCGCGCGGGCACCTTCGAACGCCTCGGTCGCCTCCTCGGCGAGCTGGTGCGCACCGCGGTGCGCCGCAGCGTTGTGGCGCTCGTAGAAGTCGCGCTCGGCGTCGAGCACCTGACGCGGTTTCTGCGAGGTTGCACCCGAGTCGAGATAGACCAACGGCCTGCCGTCCCGGACGGTCCGGTGCAGGATCGGGAAGTCGTCCCGCACCTTCTCGACATCGAAGCCCGTCATACCCTCTCCTCACTCCGCACGAACGTATGCCGCCCTGCCGGGCCTGAACGAGGTCAGGCCGTCGGGGTCAGGAAACGGTCGTAGCCCTCGGCCTCGAGACGGTCGGCGAGCTCCGGACCGCCCTCTTCGGCCACCCGGCCGTTGACGAACACGTGCACGTGGTCGGGCTTGATGTAGCGCAGGATTCGCGTGTAGTGCGTGATCAGCAGGACACCCGCGTCGGTCTCGGCCTTCGCGCGGTTGACGCCCTCGGACACGACGCGCAGCGCGTCGACGTCCAGACCCGAGTCGGTCTCGTCGAGGATGGCCATCTTCGGCTTGAGCAGTTCCAGCTGCAGGATCTCGTGACGCTTCTTCTCACCGCCGGAGAAACCTTCGTTGACGCCGCGCTCGGCGAAGACGTCGTCCATGCGCAGGTTGGCCATCGACTGCTTGACGTCCTTGACCCAGTGGCGCAGCTTCGGCGCCTCGCCGTCCACGGCGGTCTTGGCGGTGCGCAGGAAGTTGGACACCGTGACGCCCGGGACCTCGACGGGATACTGCATCGCCAGGAACAGCCCGGCGCGGGCGCGTTCGTCGACCTTCATCGCCAGCACGTCCTCACCGTCCAGCGTGACGGTGCCGCTGGTCACGGTGTATTTCGGGTGCCCGGCGATGCTGTAGGCCAGGGTCGACTTGCCCGAGCCGTTCGGGCCCATGATCGCGTGGGTCTCCCCCGAGTTCACGGTGAGGTTGACGCCCTTGAGGATCTCCTTGGTGCCCTTGTCGGTGTCGACGGACACGTGCAGATCGCGAATCTCCAGCGTTGACATGTAGTTTCAGCTTCCTTCTTCAGCTCGCGCGGACGGCGACATACACGTCACCGTCCTGGATACGTACGGGGTAGACGGCAATGGGCGCGGTGGCCGGCGGTCCGGTCGGCTCGCCGGTCTCGAGGTCGAATCGCGACCCGTGCAACCAGCACTCAATCGTGCAGCCGTCGACCTCGCCCTCGGACAGGGACACATTGGCGTGGCTACAGGTGTCGTTCACCGCGTGCACCACGCCCTCGTCGTCGAGCACCATCGCGACGCGCACCCCGTTGATCTCGGCCAGTGCCGCCTCGCCCTGCGGAAGTTCGTCGCGGGCGCAGACCCGTACGAACTCGTCGGTCACGGCATCCGTGTCGCTCATAGGGTCGCCTCGGCGGCGAGTTCGGCGTCGATCGCCTCCATCAGCGGGTCGACGACCGCCGGAACGCCGATCTTGCTGATGATGTCGGCGAAGAAGCCACGCACCACCAGTCGGCGAGCCTCCTGCTCGGGGATGCCACGCGCCTGCAGGTAGAACAGCTGCTCGTCGTCGAACCGGCCGGTCGAGCTCGCGTGACCGGCACCGGCGATGTCGCCGGTCTCGATCTCCAGGTTGGGCACCGAGTCGGCGCGAGCGCCGTCGGTGAGCACCAGATTGCGGTTGAGCTCATAGGTCTCGATGCCCTCCGCCTCGGCGCGGATGAGCACATCGCCGACCCACACCGAGTGGGCCGACTCGCCCTGCAGCGCACCCTTGTAGGTGACCAACGACGTGGTGTGCGGGGCATTATGGTCGATGAAGGTGCGGTGCTCCAGGTGCTGCCCCTCGTCGGCGAAGTAGACGCCCAGCAGGGTCGCGTCGCCGCCGGGGCCGTCGTACTTGACGTTGGAGTTGATCCGCACGACCTTGCCGCCCAGCGTCACGGCGATGTGGCGGTAGGTGGCGTCCCGGCCCACCAGCGCCTCGTGCTGCGCCAGGTGCAGCGCGTCGTCGTCCCACTGCTGCACGCTGACCAGCGTCAGGTGCGCGCCGTCGCCGACGACCACCTCGACGTTGGCGGTGTGCTCACCGGAGCCGGTGTGCTCGATGATGATCAGGCCCTGGGAGTGGGCACCCGCCTCGATGACGACGTGGCCGTTGGAGCGTTTGCCGGCTGCACCGGTGTCCTGCACGCGAATCGGCTCGTCGTACTCGGTCTCCGCCGCGAGCTTCAGGTGCAGCGCCTTGGCGCTGCCGGCGTGGGCGAGCACCGAGGCCCGGTCACCCGGCTTCAGCGCCGTACCCCGCGCACCCTCACCGGCACCCAGCGGCTCCGCGATGACCGATTCGTCGGAGATCTCCACGGTCACCGCGCCGTCGGCGGTCGGCTCCTCGGCCAGCAGACCGGTCAGCCGGTCGACCGGTGTGAAACGCCAGTCCTCCTCCCGGCCGTGCGGCACCGGGAAGTCGGCGACGTCGAAGGACGTCGTGCGCTCGGCACGGGATTGTTCGGGCACCGACGCCTGCGCAGCAGGGTCGACGTGGGTTTTCGCATCGGGTGTCAGCAGGGACATCGCGGGGTCAATGGTCCTTCCAGGAGAGTCGGAGTGGGCTGCGGAATGTCGATCGGGTTAACCGACCGCGCCTTCCATCTGCAGCTCGATGAGGCGGTTGAGTTCGAGGGCGTACTCCATGGGGAGTTCACGCGCGATCGGCTCGACGAAGCCGCGCACGATCATCGCCATCGCCTCCTCCTCGGTGAGGCCGCGCGACATCAGATAGAACATCTGGTCCTCGCTGACCTTGGAGACCGTGGCCTCGTGGCCCATCTGCACATCGTCCTCGCGGACGTCGACATACGGGTAGGTGTCCGACCGGCTGATCTGGTCCACCAGCAGGGCGTCACAGACCACCGAACTCTTGGAGTGCTCGGCGCCTTCGAGCACCTGCACCAGACCCCGGTATGACGTGCGTCCGCCACCACGGGCGACCGACTTCGACACGATGGTCGAGCTGGTGTGCGGCGCGGCGTGCACCATCTTGGCGCCGGCGTCCTGGTGCTGGCCCTCGCCGGCGAACGCGATGGACAGCGTCTCGCCCTTCGCGTGCTCGCCCATCAGGAAGACTGCCGGGTACTTCATGGTGACCTTGGAGCCGATGTTGCCGTCGATCCACTCCATGGTGGCGCCGGCCTCGCAGGTCGCCCGCTTGGTGACCAGGTTGTAGACGTTGTTCGACCAGTTCTGGATGGTCGTGTAACGCACCCGGGCGTTCTTCTTGACGATGATCTCCACCACGGCCGAGTGCAGCGAGTCCGACTTGTAGATCGGCGCGGTGCAGCCCTCGACGTAGTGCACGTACGAGTCCTCGTCGGCGATGATCAGCGTCCGCTCGAACTGGCCCATGTTCTCGGTGTTGATCCGGAAATAGGCCTGCAGCGGGATCTCGACGTGCACGCCCTTGGGGACGTAGATGAACGAGCCACCCGACCAGACCGCGGTGTTGAGCGAGGCGAACTTGTTGTCGCCGGCCGGGATGACCGAACCGAAGTACTCCTTGAAGATGTCCTCGTGCTCGCGCAGACCCGTGTCGGTGTCGACGAAGATCACGCCCTGCTGCTCGAGATCCTCGCGAATCTGGTGGTAGACGACCTCCGACTCGTACTGCGCAGCAACACCGGCGACCAGGCGCTGCTTCTCCGCCTCCGGGATGCCGAGCCGGTCGTAGGTGTTGCGGATGTCCTCCGGCAGGTCCTCCCAGGAGGCGGCCTGCTGCTCGGTCGACTTCACGAAGTACTTGATGTTCTGGAAGTCGATGCCGGTCAGGTCCGACCCCCACCAGGGCATCGGCTTCTTGTCGAACAGCTTCAGTGCCTTCAGCCGGCGCTGCAGCATCCAGTCCGGTTCGTTCTTGCGCTGCGAGATGTCGGCGACGACCTCCGGGGAGAGGCCACGACGAGCACTGGAGCCCGCAACGTCACTGTCGGCCCAGCCGTACTCGTAGTTGCCGATGCCCTTCAGTCCCGGGTTGAGCTCTTCGATGGTGCTCATCTCGAATCCCTTTCTGTCGCGTGGGAAGTGCTGTGTGCCGCTTGGGGTGCAGCAGTTGGTACGAACGTGGTGCACACGTGGTCGCCATGTGCGAGCGAGGACAGCCGCTGGACGTGGACTCCGAGCGTTCGGGAGAACGCCTTGGCCTCTTCCTCGCAGAACTGGAGGAACTCCGC
>NZ_JBQCGS010000004.1:0-4232 GCF_051955415.1 Flexivirga sp. | reverse complement strand
GGATCCGACCAACCGCGTCGTGGCCTGACGGGCGATCCGGCGCCGGTCGTCCGCGTCGCGTTGTTCGGCATGGGCCTGCATCACCAGCCGGGCTTGGCGGGCACTGATCGCGTTGCGCAGCTCCTCCAGTGCTCGCATCTCGGCCCACGGGTCATCGGTGGCGACTGGGTCGTCCAACCGGTCGTGGAACGCCCGGACCACGACGGCATCGAGCGTTGCGGCGCCTCGCGCGCTGCCCGATCCGGTATCGTTCATGTGTTCGATTATGCCATGAATCATCAGCGCTGGCAATGGTTTTCGATGGCGAATGTTGTCCACATACCCTGTGATTGTCCATAGGTGAAGGTCTGCTGGTTTGACGGCCGGCGGTCTCGATGCACCTTCCCCCGCTGCGTTTCTCCGGCACTCGACCCGCGGCGTGGGTTCCTCCGGCACTCGACCCGCGGCGTGATCGTGCCCGCTGCTGCGGGAGGATGACTCCACGAGAGGAGTGATCGATGGCGGCGAGGAAGATCGACGCACAGGAGGGTCGTGCGGCGGTGCTCGCGTGGTGCGCAGATCCGCAGGTGGGACGGACTGTGCTCGCGACGGCCGTGCGCTTCAGCCTGCAGGAGCTCGCGTTGCAGGCGCCCGGTCGCAGCGTGGAGGTGCGCGTGCCGCCATACGGTGCGGTGCAGGTCATCGAAGGCCTCACCCATCGTCGTGGCACACCGCCGAATGTCGTGGAGCTGAGCGCTGATTCGTGGCTGAAGCTGGCTGTCGGCGACATCTCGTGGGAGGACGCCGAGCGCGACGGTGCGGTGTCCGCGTCCGGTTCTCGTGCGGATCTGTTGCCCTACCTGCCGTTGATCCGTCGCCCGTAGTCGCACCCGCATAGGCTGCCCTCATGCGCGTAGGCATCACCATTCTTCCCGAAGCCCGTTGGGCCGACATGGAGCCGCAATGGCGTGCGGCCGAAGAACTCGGCTTCGATCATGCCTGGACCTACGACCACCTGGTCTGGGGCGGTCTGCCCGACTCGCCGTGGTTCGGCACCACGCCGACCCTGACCGCCGCGGCTCTGGTGACCTCGACGATCCGGTTGGGAACATTCGTCACCTCGCCGAACTTCCGGCACCCCGTCACGTTCGCGCGTGACGTGCTGGCCCTCGACGACATCTCCGGCGGCCGGTTCATCTGCGGGATGGGTCGCGGCGGTGACCTTGACTCCGAGTTGCTCGGCGAATCACTGAGCGTGCGCGAACGCACCGATCGGTTCGGCGAATTCGCCAGACTGCTCGATCGGGTCCTCACTGAGGACCACGTCACGTATGACGGCAGGTTCTTCAGCGCGCACGACGCGCGGAACCTGCCCGGCTGCGTGCAACAACCGCGGGTGCCTTTCATCATCGCCGCGAATGCGCCCAAGGGGATGCGCCTTGCCGCAGAGCTCGGGGACGGCTGGGTCACCTACGGCAAACCCACTGAGAACGAAGACGACTGGTGGTCCGGGTTGCGCGAGTCGAGCGAGCGCATGAGTGAAGCCCTGGCGGTGGCCGGTCGCGACGGCACGACGTTCGAACGTCATCTCAACGCCGACGGTTCACGGGGATCGGTCTACGAGAGCGTCGATCGGTTCGAGGACGCGGTCGGTCGGGCACGGGAAGCAGGGTTCACCGACCTCATCACCCACTGGCCCCGCTCCGACAAGCCCTACGCGGCAACGATCGACGTGCTGGAAACCGTTGCCGCGCAGGTGCTTCCCAGGATCAACTGACCGCGACCCCGGCGCTCTCGTTGCCAGCCCTGTCGACGGCGCTCACGACATACACGTGAGTCCCGGAGCCGGCGTCGCCGTCGGTCCAGCTGTTGCTCCGTCGGTCCGCGGGTATGACGGCCGCGAGATATCGAGCGTCGGCGAGATCGCGGCTCTTCGCGTGAGAATGACTGTGCTGCAATGGGATTCGGTAGATCGCGAAGTGCGCCGTGTCGCGTGACCCGGTGCCCCACCGCAGCGTGTCAGCATGTCGAGTCAGGTCGTCGACCCGCGCGGGCGCACGCCGCTTGAGCCGAGGAGTGACCGGCAGCAGCGCAGGCTTGGAGTACCACTTCTCGTCCAGCAGGGTCGTTGCGCCCAGTTCGTCGTTGCGCACGGGAACTGCGGAGAAATAGATGTTGCCGTCGACCTGCGGGTAGGAGGCATTCAGTTGAAGGTGCGAGGAGAGCTCTTCGGGGTTCAACCAGTGCGGATCGACCGCACCGTTGGTGTTGACCTTGTATGTCGCCTGCCCGATGTAGAGGTGCACCGGCGTGTGGTCCACGACGTCGGACCACCAGTCGACGAGTGTGGCGTAGTCGGCAGGTGCGAAACCGATCGACCAATAGATCTGCGGGCAGATGTAGTCGATCCAGCCCTTCTTCACCCAGCCCCGCGTGTCGGCATACAAGTCGTCGTAGGTCTCCACCCCGGCGGTGGTGTCGGAGCCGATCGGGTCGGTCGCCTTATTGCGCCATACGGCGAACGGCGAGATCCCGAACTGGCACAACGGTTTCGACTTCTTGATCCGGCGGCCGAGACGGACGATCAGGTCGTCGATGTTCGAACGGCGCCAGTCATCGAGGGACATGCCGTTGCCGTACTTGGCGTATTGCTCCTCGTCGTGGAAGACCTTGCCGGCGGCGGGGTAGGGATAGAAGTAGTCGTCGAAGTGCACCGCGTCGATGTCGTAGCGCTCGACGGCGTCCATGATGGCGTCCTCGACGAACCGCCGGACGGCCGGCTCACCGGGGTTGTAGTAGAGCTTTCCGCCGTACGGCAGAGCCCACTCCGGGTGCTGCCGCGCGGGATGCGAGGGGACGAGGGTGCTCGGGACCTCGGTCATGGCGACGCGGAACGGGTTGAACCACGCGTGCAGCTCCAGGTTGCGCTTGTGCGCCTCCTCGACGGCGAAGCCGAGCGGGTCGTAGCCGGGGTCTGTGCCCTGTTCGCCGGTCAGCCACGCCGACCAGGGCTCGTAGGGCGACGGCCACAACGCATCGGCGGTCGGACGCACCTGCAGCACGACGGCGTTGTGTCGCTCCGCGGCGGCCAGGTCCAGCCAGGCGATGAGTTCGGCCTGCTGCTGCGCGGCGGACAGGCCCGGCTTCGACGGCCAGTCGATGTTGGCGACGACGGACACCCAGAACGCGCGCAACTCGTGCTTCGGCATCGTCGGGTCGGTGGGGTACTGGCCGGGGCGCGGCTGTGGCACCACGTAGTTGTGGCTACCGCGCGGACTGGCGTCCGCGGCGCAGGTCGTTCCCGCAGCCACGAAGGGCGCAGCGGCGACGCCGAGCAGCACGCTGCGGCGGCCCGGTTTCTTCGGCAGGTGGTCGATCGACATGTCGGCTCCTTGGTCCTGGGAGGGGTATGCCGACTCTGTCACCGCAGCCCATGCTGTAGGTGGTTTACGCGCTATCGATCTTGAAGGAAATTCCTAACGCTGCGACGGATCCCAGTGCCGGAAGCCCGCTGCAGCAGCGGTCGTCTCGTCGCGGAAGTAGACCTCAGCCTCGGTCGAGTCGTATGCCGGCGATGCGGTCGAGTGGAAGATCATCGTGTCGGCGTTGCCCTTGACCCAGCCGTCCGGCCCGGACCCGTCCTCGGCCGGGGCCGCCGAGCCGGGACCGAACGGCCCGTCGGCGCCCTCGGGGTCGTCCGCGTCCGCATCCTCGTCGGTGGAAGCGTCCTCGGCCGGAGTGCCACCGAATGCGGCCAAGGGCAGTGGCGGCGTGTCCCAGTCGTCGGCGCCGGAGGTCGGTGTCGATGGTGCGGGCTCCGGGCGTGGCTCGGGTTCGGTGACCGGCTCGGCAGGCTCGGGTTCGGTGGCCTCGGGTTCGGTGGCGGCGGGTGTCTCTTCGAGTGCGGGTGGTGGGGTGTCCCAGTCGTCGGCGGCGGAGGTGGCCGCGGGTGTCTCTTCGAGTGCGGGCGGCGGGGTGTCCCAGTCGTCGCCGGCCGAGGTCGGTGTCGATGGTGCGGGCTCCGGGCGTGGCTCGGGTTCGGTGGCCGGCTCGTCGGCCTCGGGTTCGGTGGCCGCGGGTGTCTCTTCGAGTGCGGGCGGTGGGGTGGCCCAGTCGTCGGCGGCGGAGGTGGCCGCGGGTGTCTCTTCGAGTGCGGGTGGCGGGGTGTCCCAGTCGTCGCCGGCGGAGGTGGCCGCGGGCGTCTCGTCGAGTGCGGGCGGCGGGGCGTCCCAGTCGTCGCCGGCGGAGGTGGC
>NZ_JBQCGS010000003.1:0-17854 GCF_051955415.1 Flexivirga sp. | reverse complement strand
GCGCCCCCCCCAAAACCGGCGTGGCCGGCGCGCCCGCCCCGGCCTCTCCTGTTGAGCTCCATGCTTTGTGAGCTGCGCTCCCATGGTTACCGATCCGTAGGAAACACGGCGCCCGGTATCGACGCAGCCCGTCGGGTGTGCCATGGTGCAAAGGTCAACGCCGTCGGCGTCAGGGCCGCCGGCGTCAATCCGAAGGAGATTCCGATGGGTCTGTTCGACAGCGCGAAGGACAAGGCTTCCGAACTCGCAGGGGAACACCAGGACACGATCGACGAGGGCGTCGAGAAGGCAGGGGACGCCGTCGACGAGAAGACCGACGGCAAGTACGCCGACAAGGTCGACAGCGCGCAGGAAGCCGCCAAGGAGCGACTCGGCGACCTCTGATCGCCGTACGCACGAGGAAGGGTCCGGGCACCAGCCCGGACCCTTCCTCGTCTCCTGACGGGATCCTGACGGTGGTCCTGTCGGAAAGTGCGAGGTCAGTCGCGCCAGATGACCACGACGGCACGATCGTCGGCCAGTCCCCCGCTGCCCATGGTGCAGATGCGGGTCGCGGCGCCACGAGCACCGACGGCGAGCGCCCGGTCGGCATGGCCGAGCATCCGGTCGACACCCTGCATGAGGTCCATACCGGGTTGCTCGATGACACCGTCGGTGAACAACAGCAGCGCGTCCCCGCGTTCGAGTCGGCCGCCCACCCGGGCGAAGTCGTCGGTCGTCTGCCCGTCCAGGATGCCGAGCGCCACACCGGACGCGCCGTCGATCGGCGCGAACCGCCCCGAGCCGGCGTGGAAGTGCATGGCGGGCGGATGACCTGCCGAGCCGATGCTGTAGGCACCGGTCGCCAGGTCGACCGAGGCGTGCACCGCGGTCGCGAACCCCTCCGACCAGCCCTGTCGCATGAGGTAGTCGTTGGCCGCCGGGAGGAACCGGTCCGGCTCCATGGCGCCGAGCAGCCCGGCGAACGCGCCGCCCAGCAGCAGCGACCGCGTGCCGGCCGTCCACCCCTTGCCCGAGACGTCGACGAGGGCGAGATCGAACCGGTCGCGGCTGGGGCAGTTGCCGACCACGAAGTCGCCGGAGAACGCATCGCCGTACGCCGGCTGCACACTGGACTCGACGTTCCAGCCCTGCGGCAGGATCGGCAATTGTCCTTGGACGCGGAGGCGTTCGCGCAGATCCATCAGCATCGAGCCGCCGACCGCAGCGGTCACACCTGCCCGCGTATGCCGCCGGTCGACCACGGAGACGACGACCATGGTCGCCGCCAGGACCAGTCCCAGGGAGACCGCCTCGGGTCGGCCGCTGTCGACCACGCTGATCAGGTAGACGGCGCCGATCGCCCCGAAGACCACACCGGTGCGACGCGTCGACAGCACCATCCGGGCACCGACCGCGACCGGGATGAACAACGCGTAGGTGACGTCATGGGGCCAGACGACCGTCGCCAGCCCGAGCAGCAGCACCAGGCACACCAGCGCGCCGGTAGCGGCGTCGGATCCGGGCCGAGCTGTCGCCGGCGTCGGACGGGCGAACCGCCGCGGTGCAAGCGAGAGATCGATGGCCATGCGGGAATCCTGACCCTCGGCCAACGCGGCGATCGACACAATTTACTGACTTCTTACCGCTCCCATGCCAAATCCATGAGATAAGGTTCGCGATCACTCCGCAGCGGGCAGTTCACCGCTCTGCTCGTACTTCGCGACCATGTCGATGCGGCGCTGATGCCGATCGGCGCCGGAGAACGGCGTCGCCAGGAAGACCCGCACCATCTCCTGGGCCTCCTCGATGGTGTTGAACCGTCCGCCGATCGAGATGACCTGCGCATTGTTGTGCTCGCGGGCCAACCGGGCGAGTTCGGCGTTGTAGCAGAGTGCTGCGCGCACGCCCTGCACCTTGTTGGCGGCCATCTGCTCGCCGTTGCCGGACCCGCCGAGGACGACGCCGAGCGAACCCGGGTCGGCCGCAACCCCTTCGGCTGCGCGCAGCACGAAGACCGGGTAGTCGTCCTGGTCGTCATACGTCGTCGCACCGTGGTCGATCACCTCGTGGCCCTCGTCGGCCAACCAGCTCACCAGCGCCCGCTGCATCTCGTAGGCCGCATGGTCGCCGCCGATGTGCACTCGCATCCTGCTGCTCCTCAGCTGAAGTCGGGACCCGCGGTGCGGGTGCGCTTGATCTCGTAGAAGCCCGGGGTGCCCACCACGAGCAGGCAGCCGTCCCAGAGCTTTCCGGCCGCCTCGCCCTTCGGCGCGGGCGTCACGACGGGACCGAAGAAGGCGGTGTCTCCGAACGACACCACGGGCGTGCCGACGTCCTCGCCGACCAGGCCGATGCCGCGTTCGTGGGAGGCCCGCAGCAGTTTGTCGATCTCGTCGCCCGGGACGTTGCCGTAGAAGTCGATCAGCCCGGCGGGCAGCCCGACCTCCTCGAGCGACTCCGTCACGGCCCGGCGCTGGCCCTCGTCGGTGCCGCCCATGCCGCCAGGGTGCAGGCGGGTGCCGATGGCGTCGTAGAGCTGCTTCTTGTATTCGTCGCCGTGGTCCCGCGCGGCGGCGATGACCACGCGCACCGGGCCCCAGCCACGGTCCAACATCTCGCGGTAGCTCTCCGGCAGGTCGTCACGGCCCTCATTGAGCACCGACAGGCTCATCACGCTCCAGGTCAGGTCGACCGGGCGGACCTTCTCGACCTCCATCAGCCACCGGGACGTCATCCACGCCCACGGGCACAACGGGTCGAAGAACATCTCGGCCGGCTGCCGCTGCTGGTCCTGCTGCTGGTCCTGCTGCTGAGTGTCGTCTTTGGTCACGGCCTCAATCCTGCCACCCGGCTCGTGCGAGGATGACGCACATCCGATCCCAGCTTTCTTGATGGAGCTTTCGTAGTGCCCAACACCAATCTCACCCGTGAGGAAGCGCAGCGTCGCGCCGCCTCACTGCACGTCGAGTCGTATGACGTGGACCTGGACCTCACCACCGGGCCCGAGACGTTCCGCACCACATCCCGCGTGCGGTTCACCGCGACCGACACCGAGGCAGCCGGCCAGGGGACGTTCATCGATTTCCTCGGCCCGTCCGTCGAATCGATCACCCTCAACGGCGAATCCCTCGACCCGGCAACGGCTTTCGACGGAGCGCGGATCAGCCTGCCGGCACTGGCCGAGTCCAACGACCTCACCGTCGTGGCCACCGGCGCCTACATGAACACCGGCGAGGGGTTGCACCGTTTCGTGGACCCCGCGGACGACGAGGTCTACCTCTACACGCAGTTCGAGGTCGCCGACAGCCGCCGCGTCTTCGCCGTGTTCGAGCAGCCGGACCTGAAAGCGACCTTCGCCTTCACCGTCACCGCGCCGGCCCGCTGGAAGCTGATCTCCAACCAGCCCACGCCCGAGCCGGAGGCTGCCGAGCAGACCTACACCGGCCCGACCGGCACCCAGGAGCCCGCCGCCACCTGGCAATTCGAGCCGACGCCGCGTCTGTCGTCATACGTCACCGCCCTGGTGGCCGGGCCGTACGACGTGGTGCGTGACGAGGTGCAGGCCGCGAACGGGACCGTGCCGCTGGGTGTCTACTGCCGCAAGTCGCTGCGCGAACACCTCGACGCTGACAACCTTTTCGCGATCACCAAGAAGGGGTTCGCGTTCTTCGAGGAGAAGTTCGGCGAGCCCTACCCGTTCGCCAAGTACGACCAGATCTTCACCCCGGAGTACAACGCCGGCGCGATGGAGAACGCCGGCTGCGTCACCATCACCGAGACCTACATCTTCCGCACCCAGGTGTCGGAGGCGCTGATCGAGCGCCGCGCGCTGACCGTGCTGCACGAGCTGGCGCACATGTGGTTCGGCGACCTGGTGACGATGCGCTGGTGGGACGACCTGTGGCTGAACGAGTCGTTCGCCGAGTGGGCCTCGACCTGGTGCCAGGCGGAGGTCACCGAGTGGGACACCGCGTGGACTACCTTCTCCAGCTCGGAGAAGACGTGGGCCTACCGGCAGGACCAACTGTCCTCGACGCACCCGGTCTACGCCAACATGCGCCACCTGGAGGACGTCGAGGCCAACTTCGACGGCATCACCTACGCCAAGGGCGCCTCGGTGCTCAAGCAGCTCGTGGCGTATGTCGGGGTCGAGCCGTTCGTCGCCGGACTGCGTTCCTACTTCGCGAAGTTCAAGTGGGGCAACACCACGTTCGACGACCTGCTCGGCGAGCTCGAGACGACCTCGGGCCGTGACCTGTCGACCTGGCGGGAGCTGTGGCTGAAGACCTCGGGCGCCAACATCCTGCGCCCGGTCATCCAGCTCGACGACGCCGGCGTCATCACCTCGCTGCAGATCGAGCAGACCGCGCCCGAGGGCTATCCGACGCTGCGGCCGCACCGGCTGGCGATCGGCTGCTACACGCTGGCCGACGGCACACTCACCGCGCAGGAGTCGGTCGAGGTCGACCTGGACGGCGCACTGACCGACGTCCCGAAGCTGGTCGGCCGGCCGATGCCGGACCTGCTGCTGGTCAACGACCAGGACCTGACCTACGCCAAGGTCCGGCTCGACCCGCGCTCACTGGAGACGGTGCTGGCCCACCCGACGGCGATCACCGACTCGCTGACCCGGGCCGTCGTCTTCGGCGCCCTGTGGGACATGACCCGCGACGGCGAGCTGCCGCCGCGCCAGTACATCCGTTACGGCGTCGACGCGCTCGCCACCGAGACCGACTCCACCGTCCGGCAGACGCTGATCTCGCAGGTCACCGGCGCCACGACCGCGTTCCTGACCTCGGGCGCGTTCGGTCACACCACGTCATTCCTGCGGCCCGAGCATCGTGCCGAGGCGGCCGACGAGGTCGCCGCGGCGCTGCGCAAGCTGATGTCCGCCGCGGAGCCGGGCAGCGACGCGCAACTGCAGCTGACGCAGGCGTTCGCGCGGTTCGCCCGCCGTGACGAGGACGTCGCCTACGTGCGCGAATTGCTCCAGGGCGAGACGGTGCTGGAGGGTCTGCCGCTGGACACCGACATGAAGTGGACACTGCTGACCTCGCTCGCAGCGGCCGGTGCGGCGACGGACGAAGAGATCGACGCCCAGCTCGCGACGGACAACACCGCAACCGGCATCGCCCGGGCGGCCGGTGCCCGCGCGGCATACCCGACGGCGGAGGCCACGGCGAAGGCGTGGCACGACCTGGTGGAGGGCGACTCGCTGCCGAATGAGACCGCACGGGCGGTCGCGCTCGGCTTCGGGCGGGTGCACGACACCGCGTTGCTGGAGCCGTATGTCGAGCGCTACCACGCGGCACTGCGCGAGGTGTGGGACGCCCGGACCTACGCGATGGCGTCCAACTACGTGACCGTGCTGTACCCGATCGCGCTGTCGGACCGGGCGCTGCTGGACGCCACCGAGACCTGGCTGGCCGCCCACCAGGACGCCCCGGCCGGACTGGTGCGGCTGGTCGCCGAGAACCGTGACCTGGTGCGTGTCGCACTGACCGCGCAGGCCCGCGACGAGGACTGAGTCAGCTGGGGCCACCGCGCCCTGCACTCACTACTGTCGTTACTTCCTCGCTGATTTCGTCGGATTTCGGCGAGGAAGTGACGACAGTAGTTGTGTGCGGGTCCCGCAGGTCCACTCACACCACCCGCCGACTGATGCCAGGGTCCGAGCCGGCGAGGGTCGTTACTTCGTCGCGCTGCGCCGAGTCACCGCGCGGATCAAGCGTTTGGCGCGCCGCGACACCATCAGGTCGTCGAGCGTGGTCGGCTTGCGGTCCGGTCCGCTGAGCGGCAGCCGCCAGTTGGGGTATTCCTCGTCGGTGCCCGGCTGGTTGATCGTGCGGACGTCACCGGCCAGATCGTTGACGGAGACGCCGAGCAATTTGCTCGGCGACCAGGTGAGGAACTTGTGCAGGGCGTCGACCTGGTCGTCGACCGACGCACCGGGACGCAGCAGCGCGCGCGAGCGCAGCTCCGCCAGCACCGCCTCACGTTGCTCGGCGTCGATCGTGCGCTCCTCCTCCACCGGACGGGTGAGCAGGCCGAGATCATTGCGGACGCTGATGTGCTCGCCCTGCAGGTAGCCGGCCGTCGGTGGCAGATCGTGGGTCGTGACACTCGCCAACGCCAGGCTGCGATAGGTCTCCGGCGGGCGCGGCCCGCCCTCGTCGGTGCGCTCGAACCACAGCACCGAGGTGCCGAGCACCCCACGGTCGGCAAGGTATTCGCGCACCCAGTCCTCGGTGGTGCCCAGGTCCTCACCGATCACGACCGCGCCGGCGCGATGCGCTTCGAGCGCGAGGATGCCGACCATCGCCTCGTGGTCGTACCGGACGTAGGTGCCGTCGAGCGGCTTCTTGCCGTCCGGCACCCACCACAACCGGAAGAGCCCGAGGATGTGGTCCACGCGCAGCCCGCCGGCCATCCGCAGGCTGGTGCGCAACAGGTCGCGGTAGGCCTGGTAGCCGGTCTCGGCCAGCCGATCGGGCCGCCACGGCGGCTGGCTCCAGCTCTGCCCGAGCTGGTTGTAGTCGTCCGGCGGCGCACCGACCGACATACCGCCGGCGAGCACGTCACCCAGCGCCCAGGCATCCGCCCCGCGTGGGTGGACGCCCACCGCGAGGTCGTGGATCACGCCGAGTGACATCCCGGCGGCACGGAGTTCGCGTTGTGCGTCGACGAACTGCGACTGCACGATCCACTGCAACCAGCAGTAGAAGTCGACGTCCTCGGCCAGTCGTTCACGCTCGGCCGCCACGGCCTCGCTGCGCGGATCGCGCAGCTCCGCCGGCCAGTCCGGCCATGCCGTGCCGCGGTCGGCCGTGATCGCGCACCAGGTGGCGAAGTCGAGCAGCGGCTGCCCCTCCCGCTCGCAGAAGCTCTCCAGGTCGCGCCGCCGACGGTGGGTGCTGTCGGTGCGATAGATCATCCGCAGCGCGGCCTGCTTGGACTGCCAGCTGCCGTCCCGGTCCAGATGATCCAGCTTGTTGAGCCGGCGGGCGTCGTCGCTGTGCCACTCGACCAGCTGATGCTGGGCCGCCGACAGATAGCCGAGTTCGGGGACCTCCTCGACACGGATGTAGAGCGGGTTGACGAACCGCCGCGTCGTCGGCAGGTATGGCGAGGGCTCCATCGGCGCCACCGGCTCCGCGGCGTGCACCGGGTTGATGAGCACGAAATCAGCGCCCTGGCGCACCGCCCAGGTGCCCAGCTCGGCCAGGTCGGCGGCATCACCCAGGCCCCAGGAGTGTTCGGACCGCACGGAGTACAGCTGTGCGGTCAGGCCCCACGCGCGGTCGTGTGCCAGAGCGTCCGGCAACTCCAGGCGCTCCGGTGTCACGATCACGGTGGCCACGGCGTCACGCCCGGCGCCATACGTGACCTCCAAGCGGTGATAGCCGAGCGGGAGATCACCGGGGAGCTCGATGGTCGCCTCGTGGGTCGGCAACCCGTCCACCTCGCGGGCGGCGGCGGTCGGCTCCTTGACCTCCACGTCACGAACAGTGCCGTCCTCGAAGGTGATTCGCGCATCCACCGGGTCGTCCTCGGGCACGTGCACCGGAACCCACGGCGTCCAGCCGTCGCGCATCACGATGACCGGAGGCAGCACGCGACGCCAGGCCTCCAGCTCCTTGTCGGCCAACGCCTGCTCGGTGGGGCTCTCGTCCGACGCGTCGACGTCGAGCGCCGCCAGCACCGCCCGGATGGTGTCCGTCGCGACCGTGACGTGATTGCCACGCCAGTCCCAATATTCCGTTGCGACACCGTGAGCGCGGGCGAGACGAGCGAGTGCTTCGGAGGGGGCTTCGGGCATGGGAGCAGTCTGTCAGAGGCGATTTGCCACCCCGTGACGCCGGGCCGTAAGGATGGAGGCATGCCGTTCCGATTCGCTACCCGATTCGCTGCTGCCGACAAGCAATCGCCCGCCGAGTGGGCCGTGGGTGCGCCGCTGATGATCCTGTGCATCATCGTCGGTGCCATCGTGCTGCGGTGGGTGGTGGTGCGAGCGATCGACCGCACCGTGCACGCGATGGAGAACCGGCCGCGGCCGGTGCGGTCCAACCGGGCGAGCCGGGTGCTGCGGCAGGCGGCCGGCCTCGACTCCGAGCGCCGCAAGCAACGGGCCGCGACGATGGGCTCGATCCTGCGTTCGGTCGCGACCATCGTCATCTACGGGATCGCCTCGCTGACCGTCATGGCACGCCTGGGGGTGCCGTTGGCGCCGCTGCTCGCCTCGGCCGGGGTCGGCGGTGTCGCCCTCGGCTTCGGCGCGCAGAGCCTGGTCAAGGACTTCCTGTCCGGCATCTTCATGATCATGGAGGACCAGTACGGCGTGGGTGACGTCATCGACACCGGCGAGGCCGTCGGCACAGTGGAGGAGGTGACCCTGCGTGTCACCCGACTCCGCGACTACGAGGGTGTCGTCTGGTATGTCCGCAACGGTGAGATCCTGCGCATCGGTAACAAGTCGCAGAGCTACGCAACGACGTATGTCGACATACCCATCGCGATCGATCAGCCCGTCGAGAAGGCCTTGGAGGTGTTGCGCCGGGTTGCCGCGGAGGTGGACGACGAGTCGCCATGGAAGGAGCGGCTGCTCGAGGAGCCGACGGTCGCCGGCGTACAGGAGATGACCAGTGGATCGGTGACGTTGCGGATCATGGCGACCTGCGTGCCGAACGAGCAGTACGGCGTCGCGCGCGAGATCCGCGAGCGGGCCAAGATGGCGCTCGACGCGGCCGGGGTGCGCGGGCCGCAGCTGCCGCCCTACGGTCCGTCGATCGGCACCTGAGAGGATGCGCTGGTGACCACTTTCTACGACGAGGTCGGGGGGCACGAGACCTTCCAGCGGTTGGTGCACGAGTTCTATCTCGGCGTGGCGAAGGACGAGCCGTTGAAGGCGCTGTATCCCGAGGAGGACCTGGGCCCGGCGGAGGACCGCCTGCGGATGTTCCTCGAGCAGTACTGGGGCGGCCCGACCACCTACAGCGAGCAACGCGGTCACCCGCGGCTGCGGATGCGGCACGTCCCGTATGCCGTCACACCGACCCAGCGAGACCGCTGGCTGCTGCACATGATGAACGCCATCGACACACTGGAGCTGGACGCCACCCATGACGGCATGCTGCGCGACTACATGACGCGCGCTGCCTACTCCATGGTCAACGCCTGGGACGAGTGATCGCCCGGATTTTTCTCCGGCGACAGCAGCCCTCACACTTGATCGGGTGACTGTCTCGACCGGATCTTCTTCGCAGCTCGTGCACGCCGCCCATCCGGACGGTGAGTGGTGGCGCAGCGCCGTGATCTACCAGATCTACCCGCGGTCGTGGGCGGACGCCGACGGCAACGGCGTCGGTGACCTGCCGGGCATCACCGCCCGTCTGCCCTACTTGCGCGCGCTCGGCGTCGACGCGGTGTGGCTCTCGCCGTTCTACACCTCGCCGCAGGCCGACGCCGGGTACGACGTCGCGGACTACCGGGACATCGACGCGCTGTTCGGGACGCTCGCCGACGCGGACGAGTTGATCCGAGTGGCTCACGACAATGACCTGCGGGTGATCGTGGACCTGGTGCCCAACCACACCTCGGACGAGCACGCGTGGTTCCGGGCCGCACTGGCCGCCGCGCCCGGGTCGGCGGAGCGCGAGCGCTACCTCTTCCGGGACGGCCGCGGCGCGCAAGGCGAACAACCCCCGAACAATTGGCAGAGCGTCTTCGGCGGCGACGCGTGGACCCGCATCACCGAGCCCGACGGCACACCCGGCCAGTGGTACCTGCACCTCTTCGACCGTAAGCAGCCGGATCTCAACTGGGAGAATCCCGTCGTACGGGAGGAGTTCGAGGAGATCCTGCGCTTCTGGCTGGACCGCGGCGTCGACGGCTTCCGGGTCGACGTGGCGCACGGACTGGTCAAGGCCGCCGGTCTGCCGGACTGGAGCGGACCGATGAACATGCTCGACATGACCGAGGACCACACGCCGCCGCCGATGTGGGACCAGGACGGCGTGCACGAGATCTACCGCGACTGGCGCAAGGTGCTCGACTCCTATCCGGGCGATCGCGCGATGTGCGCCGAGGCCTGGGTCGAGCCGCCGGCGCGGGCGGCCCGTTACGTGCGCCCCGACGAGTTCCAGCAGGCGTTCAACTTCGACTTCCTGGTGACCCCATGGCGCGCAGCCGATCTGACCGCTGCCATCGCGCGGTCCTACCGGGCCAACGACGAGGTGGGTGCGCCCACCACCTGGGTGCTGTCGAACCACGACGTGGTGCGGCACGCGACGCGGCTGGCGCTGCCGGTCGGCGCACCGCGCCCCAACGGCATCTTCGCCAGCGATCCGCAGCCGGACGCCGCCCTCGGGCTGCGCCGGGCGCGCGCGGCGACCACCGTGATGCTGGCGTTGCCCGGCGGCGCCTACGTCTTTGACGGCGCGGAACTCGGCCTGCCCGAGCACACGACTCTGCCGGACGAGGTCCGCCAGGACCCGACCTACCTGCGCACCGGCCACCGGGAGGCCGGCCGCGACGGCTGCCGCATCCCGATGCCGTGGGAGAAGGACTCCGCCTCCTATGGATTCGGACCGACCGACGATCCCTGGTTGCCGCAGCCGGCGTCGTACGGCGAGTTGGCCGTCGACCAGCAGGACGGCGTCGCCGGGTCGACCCTGGAGCTCTACCGGCAGCTCCTGCGCCTGCGCCGTGAGCTCGACCTCGGCGAGGGCTCGCTGACGAAGGTCGACCTCGGCCCGGACGTCGTGGCGTATGACGTCGCGAGTGGCGACAACACCGTGCGCGTGATCCTCAACTTGGGTACTGCGGACATCGAACTGCCTTCGGGCGCCGAGGTTCTCGTGAACAGTGCATGTGGTCTCGATACACCCTCCTCCGCTGCGGCCCCCCGGGCACTCGAGCAGCGTGCGGTCCCGACGGATACGGCGGTGTGGATCCGCGGCTGATCAGCGCAGCAGCACGTGGCCGACGGGTGTGGTGAGCCGGTGCCAGTTGCCGGCGGCATACACCTGCGCGGAGGTGCCCACCGCGAAACCCAGCGTGTATGACGCGAAGGCCGCCGCTGCCGGCATACCCTCCACGTCGCCCGCCGTGGGCATCGGCCGCGACCACACCGAACGGCGCAGCGCGTCGACCGCGTGGGCGCCGGACCCTTCCGGCGCACCCGACGCGATCTCGGCAATGCCTTGGGCGGCAACGGTGTTCAGGTCCTGCACGGGAATCTCGCCGACGGGTCGCCAACCGGCCTGTGGTGCCGACACGGCCGCCCAGGCGGCCCGCACCTGCGTGGGCGGCACCGGCAGGTCCGTGCCCTGCGGCTCGCGTGCGAACCGGTCGGTGAGCCCGGCGAGCGGCACGACCACGTCGAGTTGCGCCGGTGCGGCCAGCGGCAACACCCGCAGCCCGAGGGTGGTGCCGGCCCCGGTCAGCCCCTGACCGGACAGCACCCCCACCCAGACCGCCAGCACGGCTCCGGTCGCCTGCAGCCGCACCGCGCCGCCCGCGTCGAGCTGACGCGCCCGCCCGACATAGGTGACCAGGTCGGCGCGTGCCTCGGCGTCCGCCAGCCGCAGCATCATGCGTGGCCCTTGGGGCGTCGCTTCATCCGCACCGGCGGCCCCGCGTGCGCGGCCAGGATCTCCCGGTGCTCCGGCGCGACGCGCACCGGACGCTGGGTGTCCATGTCGAAGACCACCTGGGTCGTCTCCCCCACGGCGTACACCACGGCGTCGTCCCCGCGCGTGGAGCGCACCTCGTAGCTGGTGTCGAACGACGCGCCGGCCAGCTGGGAGACCCAGATCGCGACGACGATCGGCTCCTTGCGCCAGTGCAGCTGCTGCAGGTAGTCGATCTCGGCGCGAGCCACCAGCAGCGGCGGGCGGCCGTCGGGGCCGGTCTCGACCCCCGCGAACCACTGGGCGAACGCGATCACCCGGGCTTCCTCCAGCAACCGTAGGAACTGGACGTTGTTGACGTGACCGAGCGAGTCCATGTCCGACCAGCGCAGCGGGACGTCGACGTAATAGGGGCGAGGACTGGCAGCCATGCCGTCATCGTCCCAGGTGCATCGTTACGCTCACCGGGTGACCTCCGACGACACGACCCCTCAGCTACCGCCCGTCGACGACCTGCTGGACGTGCTCGACCTGCGGTCGGTGGGCCAAGCGCGCTCCAACTCGGTGATCACCGCGCCCGACGGCGCGCCCGAGATGGACCTGAGCGAACGCTCCCTCGAACTCTTCAGTGGCCGCAGCCAGCGCACGCCGCACGGGCGGGCGTTCGGTGGTCAGGTGCTCGCGCAGAGCGTCATCGCCGCGGGCCGCACGGTTGCCACGGCGGGCTTCGCGACCCGTCCCATCCATTCGTTGCACGCCTACTTCATCCGCCCCGGCGACTCGACCCACCCGATCGAGTTCGGCGTCGAGAACCTGCGCGACGGAAACTCCTTCTCGGTGCGCCGGGTCTACGCCATGCAGTACGGCCAGACGCTGCTGTCGGCGACCCTGTCCTTCCAGGAACCGGCCGACGGCCTGGACCACCAGGCCGCGATGCCCTCGGTCCCCGACCCGGACCGCGTCCGCACCACCGCCGAGGAACTCGCCGGTATCGACCACCCCGCGGTGGATCACTGGAAGCGCCGCGCGCTGGACGTGCGCACCGTCGAGGGCGCCATCTACCTGGTGCCTGGCCGGCAGCATGCAGCGCACCAGAACGTCTGGATGAAGGCCGTCGACGCGCTGCCGGACGACCCGCTGCTGCACGCCGCGGTGCTCGCCTATGCCTCGGACTACTCGCTGCTGGAGTCGGTGCTGCGCCGCCACGGGCTGGTGTGGGCCGACCCGCGGCTGCGCCCGGCGAGCCTGGACCACGCGATGTGGTTCCACCGGCCGGGACGGATCGACGAGTGGGTGCTCTACGAGCAGGAGTCGCCGTCGGCGTCCGGCGGGCGGGGGCTGGGCCTGGGCAAGATCTTCTCGCTGGACGGCAAGCTCATCTGCTCCGTCGCCCAGGAGGGCATGGTCCGGGTCAAGGAGTAGCCGGACCGGCCGTGCTCAGGGGACGATCACCAGCTTGCCGCGGGTGTGACCTTCCCGGCTGCGGTCGAAGGCCGCTCCGACACCGTCCAGCCCGAACGTCTGCGCGACCTCGACGGTGAGTTTGCCCGCGTCGGCGAGTTCGGCGAGTGTCACCAGGCCGTCGTGGTCCGGCCGCACCCACAGATACCGGCCACCGTGGTCGGTCACGGACGGATCCGCGATGGAGGCGTGCCGGCCGTCCTCGGCCAGCACCGCGACCGTCGTGTCTTCCACGTCGCCGACGAAGTCCACTGCCGCGTCGACGCCCTCGGGGGCGAGGGCACGCACCCGGTCGGCGAGGCCCTCGCCATACGTGACGGGTTCGGCGCCGAGCGAGCGCAGATAGTCGTGATTGCGCTCGGACGCCGTGCCGATCACGCGCGCACCGGCGGCCACCGCCAGCTGCACGGCGAAGCTGCCGACACCGCCGGATGCGCCATGGACCAGGACCGTGCGGCCGGCGCCGTCCGGGCTGATGCCGGTCGCCTCCAGCGCACGCAACGCCGTCAACCCGGCCAGTGGCAGCCCGCCGGCCTGCTCGAAGCTGAGCGATGCCGGCTTGTGCGCCACGGACGTCGCCGGCACCGCGACCAGTTCGGCGAACGTGCCGGCGTGCACCGAGTCCTTGCGCGCATAGGCGTAGACCTCGTCGCCGGCCGCGAACTCCGGCGTGTCCGGGCCGACCGCCCGCACCACACCCGCGACGTCCCAGCCGGGGATCACCGGGAAGACCGCGTCCATCAGTCCGTCGAGGTAGCCGGCCATGACCTTCCAGTCGACCGGGTTGACACCGGCCGCCCGGACCTCGATGAGCACCGACCCCGGCGCGACCTTGGGGTCGGGCAGATCGCCGACCGTCAGCGTCGAATTGTCTTGTGCGTAGGACGAATAGCTGGCTGCTCGCATCACTGACTCTCCGCTCGGGAACGGCTCACTCCGGGCCGTCCACCAGTCTAGGACCGGGTATGCCGCCAGCGGCGGGCCGCATCGGACGGCTCGCCGGTGGGCACGAAGTGCCGGGAATCGGCGTGGCGGCGCCATACGCTTTTCGCATGGGTCCAGTGACCCGCGACCTCGACACGGAGTAAGGCCTCATGGGGGAACGAACCCACTGGCGCCAGGAGCGCGTCTACGTGCGCCGCCGGCGCATCGCTCTCGCGCTGACCGCACTGGTCTGTGTGTCCCTGGTGACCTCGGTGATCATGGTGTGGCAGGCACTCAGCCCGGAGTCGGCGGCCGACGCCAAGGGCACCGCGCCGGCGGTCAGCTCCACCACCGCAACTCCCGCGCCCCGACCGAGGGTCGCCACGCCGGAGGTCGTCCAGCACCGGCCGTCGGCCGAGACCAGGCTACGGCGGGTCGACCGCTTCACCGGCGGCATCACCCCCAAGTCGGTGGATGCCAGCGGACACGGCCTGGTGCTGGCGAACAACATGATCTACAGCCACTCGATCACCGTCTACGACAGCACGACACACCAGCTCGTCAAGCGGCTGCCGGACTCGATCGACCTGTCGAAGTTCGGCTTCCCCGAGCACAAGGGCATCGCCAAGGGCGGACCGGTCGAGGCGGCGTGGACCAAGGACGCAAAGTACGCCTACGTGTCCAACTACGTCATGTCCGGTCCCGGCTTCCGCGGATTCGCCAAGGACGAGTGCTCACCGAAGAGCGGTTTCGACCGCGGGTTCGTCTACCGTTTCAACGCCACCACGATGAGCTGGGACCAGGCGATCGAGGTCGGCGCCGTGCCGAAGTTCGTGGCCATCACCCCCGACCAGTCCAAGGTCGTGATCAGTAACTGGTGTGACTTCACCATCAGCATCATCGACCGGGCGACCGCCCGGCAGATCAAGGTGATCAAGCTGGCTGCGCAGCCGCGCGGGATCGTGATCATGCCCGACAACAGGACGGCATACGTGGCCGCGATGTACGGCAACAAGGTCTTCCGGGTCGACATGGAGACCGGCGAACACCATGTGATCCTGGCCGTCGACCGCCCGCGACATCTCGTGCTCTCCCCGGACAGCAGGACGCTCTACCTCGCGGCCAGCGGCACCAACCGGGTCTACAAGATCGACACCGGGACGGACAAGGTGGTGGCGCAAGTGGTTTCGGGTCCGGAGCCGCGCAGCATGACCATCTCGCAGGACGGCACCGCACTGTATGTCGTCAACTACTCCGGCAAGTCGGCGAGCAAGATCAGCACGGCGGACATGAAGGTCGTGCAGCGCGTGCCGACCGACCCGTCGCCGATCGGCATCACCTACGACGACGCCACCCACCAGGTATGGGTCGCGTGCTACGGCGGCAGCATGATCGTCTTCGACGACACCCGGGCCACGGAGCAGGTGACCGGCGACTCGCCCGGCAGCGGCGCGACGTCCGCCATCGACTCGTCGGTCACCGCCACCGCGGAGTGATCCGTCCGATGTGCTGAGATCGGCGTATGACGATCCCGATCCCTCTCGTCCCGGTCACCCTCGCGGGGCGGTTGGTCCGTCTCGAGCCCCTGCAGCCCGACCACCACGACGCCTTGGTGACCGCGGCCGCGGACGGCGAGATGTGGGACCGGTGGTACACCACGGTCCCGAGCCCGCAGCAGATGCGCGCCGAGATCGACCGGCGGCTGGCACTGCAGGACGCCGGCACGATGCTTCCCTTCACCGCGATCCGGGTCGCCGACGACGCCGTCATCGGTATGACGACCTTCATGGACATCGTGCCGTCGGTCCCCCGGGTGGAGATCGGCTCGACCTGGAACAGGCAGTCCGTGCACGGCACCGGCACCAACGCCGAGAGCAAGCTGCTGTTGATGACGCACGCCTTCGAGACGTGGCAGGTGGAGGCGGTGCGCTACCGCACGCACAAGATGAATCTGCAGTCCCGCGCGGCGATCGAGCGACTCGGCGCGGAGCTGGAAGGGCTGCTGCGCGCCGACTCCATCGACGAGCGAGGCGTCGTGCGTGACACCGCGCAGTACAGCGTCGTGGCGCGCACCTGGCCGATGGTGAAGGCCAACCTGGAGCACCGGCTGCGGCACCGCTGATTCCCACGGAGCGTCCATGGAGCGTGCATGGAGTTCCTCGGTCGAGCGGTCACCGGACCTCGTGGGGCCAGGGTCCGGCTACCTGCGTCTACCCCGAGGGACCCGAGAGCTGCGGTCCCCGCTCAAAGTCGGTTGCCCGGTGCCGGTGCCGGCAGCAACGATGGCGGCCATGACTTCACGAGTTGCCAACTTCTGTTTCGACGCCGCCGACCCCTACGCCCAGATGATGTGGTGGAGCAAGGTGCTGGGCGACTATCACCTGGAGGACGACGACCCGTCGCGGCCGGGCGATGAGGAGGCCGGACTGATCGGGCCGGACAACACGTTCCTGCTGTTCCTGAAGGTGCCCGAGGCCAAGACGATCAAGAACCGCGTGCACTTCTGCCTGCGGTCGACGGACCTGACCCGCGACGAGGAGGTCGACCGGCTGCTCGCCCTCGGGGCCACCATGGTCGACGACCTGCGCAAGCCCGACCGGGGTTGGGCGGTGCTCGCCGACCCCGAGGGCAACGAATTCTGCGTGCTGCTGTCGGACCAGGAGCTCGCCGCCCGCCAGAACTCCTGAGCCGCCTCGGCTTCAGCGGCTTCCACACCGAAAGGTCAACGGATGTCGCGAGATCCGGCGTTCACGACATCCGTTGACCTCTCGCTTCGTTCTGCCAGCTTCCGTGGCCGAGAGCCCGACCGATCGTGCGCATGGCCGGAGCGGGCTGGTGGTTGTCCGCGCCGTTGATCTCGATGACGTTCCAGTCGCCGCCCCGCATGGCGCGTCGACGCACCTGATCCAGGCGACGTTGCTCCACGGTGAAGCGGTAATCGCCGTCATACTCCACCACGACGCGCTGGGCTCGCCATACGAAATCGGCCATCCCCAACCAGTGTCCGTGCAGATCATGCACATCTTCATTCAGCTTCGGCTCGGTGAACCCGGCGGACCGAAAACGTAGGCGCCACAATGTCTCCTGCGGCGACCGCACCCCGGCGCGGATGAGTGCGACCGCCTCGCGGGCTCGCCGGATCCCCCGCGCACCGGGGTTGTTCGCGACCAGCGGCTGCAGCCTCCCCCTGTGCTCGGGAAAGGCATACGTGATCGCGTCGCCCAGGATGACCAGATCCTGTACCGAGGCGCTCGCGGCTACATCCAGCCAGGTCTGGGCAGGTGACGTCGTGGGTATGCCGTCGACGAATCCCATCTGTCGGCGCTGCATGCCGCGGTGCTCGACGACGCCGCGACGACGAACCCGCATGCCGTCCGGCACCGTCACGTGCAGCCGGTCGTCGTTCGGCGCAGGAAGACCGAGCAGCGCCGCCGCCGTGTGGTGGGAGAACGCCGAGCCGGGTGGCAGTAGTCCGCAGAGTGCCGCAGCCCGGACCTTCACCTCCATGTCATCCTCGGAAAGTCGTATCCCGGGGGTCGGCGTGGTCAGCGATCGGTGCCGCAACCTGCCAGGTGTGACGCCGAGCGCGACCGCCTCGCGGTAGGTGAAGGCGGGCCCCAGCGACTCCGGCAGCGGCGCAGGTGGACGGTGCATGACCGTCAGAGTGCCCGGGTCACGCAGCGTCCCGCTGACGGCCTGTGGATAACCCGCAATCGGGCTCGCGTGCCAACGGCGAAAGGTCACCGGATGTCGTGAAGCGTGCATCTCACGACATCCGTTGACCTTTCGGCGGCCGACAGTCCACGAGCCGAGTGCGTCGACGACCACGACAGGCACGGGCCCGGGGGGGGGGGGGG
>NZ_JBQCGS010000002.1:0-42234 GCF_051955415.1 Flexivirga sp. | reverse complement strand
GCCTGCCAGCACCGCAAGAACACCGTCATCACGCAAGCGTTACGGCAAGGGTCGTGTTCGGTGGAATCCGCCCGGACCGCGCTGACCCAGGCCGACAAAGTGGGTCCGGTGATCCCTACCGCCGACCGCGACGAAGTTCTGGGCTGGTTCCTGCAGATCGACCCCGGACTGGGGTGCGCCGGGCTCACCCTGCTGACCCGCCGGATCATCGCCCGGTTCGCCCCCGACCAACTATCCCTGGGCGACGAGAAACTCGAACGCACCGAAACCCTGACCTGGGGCACCACACCGACGGGCATGACCCGGGTGGTGGCCGAGTTGGCACCGGCCAACGCGACGATCCTGAAAGACGCGATCATGGCCACCTCTGCACCCCGCCCCGCACAACCCACGCCGGAGGCCGAAACCGGCGAGGCCACCCACGGTGAGCAGGTGCGGGACGAGCGGTCCCCGGGCAAACGCCGCGTCGACGCCCTCATGGACCTGGTCGGTGCCGGCGCCCGCGCCGCAACCAGTGAAGGCGTCCAGACCGCCGCAGCCACCGTCCTCCTCACCATGAACCTCGAAACCCTGACCACCGGCAGTGACGCGGCGACCACCACCAGCGGAGACGTCCTCGACGCCGGCGCCGCCCGCCGCCTGGCCTGCGCCGCCGACCTCATCCCCGCCGTCCTCGGCGGACCCAGCGCCCCCCCTCGATGTCGGCCGGCGAGAACGCCTGGCCACCAAAGCCATCCGGGCCGCAGTCATCCTGCGCGACCACGGTTGCACCTTCCCCGGCTGCGACCGGCCACCCGGCTTCTGCGAAATCCACCACCTCACCCCCTGGTGGACCGGCGGCCACACCTCCCTCACCGACTCCGCACTCCTGTGCAGCCGCCACCACCACACCGTCCACCGGCAGGGCTACACGGCCGAGGTCCGACCCGACGGCGTCCACTGGGACCTCACACCCGGGCGCATGCCCGGACACCACACCGCAGCAGCCTGAGTCCGGTTCGGCGACGACGACATACACGGCATGCTCAGCGTTGGACAGTCGCACCGGCACGCTTGAGAATACGAGCGATCGGCGACACCTGTGCCTGGGCGACCCCCTCGAGGCGACCGATGTCCTCGGAGACGAAGCGATAGAGGCTCTCGGAGTCGGCGAAGCTGGCGCTCACGGTGATGCTCGCCGAGCCGCTCGTCGCGCCACAGAAGCGCACCGCCGGGTGCGATCCCAACGACTCCCCGACCGCCTGTAGATGGGACGGGGAGACGATCAGCAGGACCTGTGCGGACAGACCGAAGCCGAAGCACTCGTCGTCGATGTCGACATCGAAGGAGAGCACACCCGCCTCCCGCAGCTCGGTGACCCGACGGCGAACTCGGGCCTCGGTCCAGTCGCCGCCGGCTGCCGTGCGCAATTCGGCGTAGCTCGCGCGACCATCGCTCATCAGAGCGCGCAGGAGACTGTCGTCCTGCGCCGTCAACTCGACCACTCGCCCGGTGCGCGTGATCGAACCCGCCGACAACAATGCCTCCTCTTGCGGGCTCAAGAAGTCCGCTCCGATCCGCCAGTCCCGCGTGGTCGCACCTCGAAAGACGTGCAACACACTCGCCGCCTCGATCCCGGTGATCTGCACGGTCCGCGGGAGTTGTCGCAACAGCAGCTGGTCCTGAGCATCCAGCGTCCGCGGCCGCAGGACGCAAATGACCTCGGTGCCGCCGCCCATCACCGCGACCCACTGCACGTCGTCACGCCGCGCGAGCGCCGTACCCAACGTCACCGCGGCATCCGGCCTGCAGAACAGTCGCAGCACCCAGTTCTGCCGACCGAACGGTGAGGAGTCGACGAAGCCGATCACGCGGACCGCGCCGGCGGAGCGCAGCCGGCGGTAGCGCCGTGCCACGGTTTGTTCCGAGACACCCAGCACCGTCGCGATGGTGGCGAAGGAAGCACGCGGGGCAACCTGAAGACAATGGGTGATCTTGAAGTCCAACGCATCAGTCGTGATGGTTTCCGCCGAATCAGTCGGTCTCATGTCGGAAATATACGCAAACCACCTCCTGGCTGGCGCATCTTCCACCAGCGGTGGACTCTCGTGGTCGATCGTCGGTGCCGATTCCCGGGCCCCGCGAACGTCATCTCACAGCACGACCGCACCATCACTGACAGGACAGATATCTCATGCGCAAATGGCTACCACTGGCCACGATCTGCATCGGCACGCTGATGCTGCTCGTCGATGTCACGATCGTGAACGTCGCACTGCCGGACATGGCCGTGAACCTCGGCACCAGCTTCAGCTCGCTGCAATGGGTCGTGGACATCTATGCCCTCGTACTCGCCGCCTTCCTCCTCGGCATCGGGTCGGTCGCCGACCGGCTGGGCCACCGGACCATGTATGTCGCGGGCCTGACGCTCTTCGCCATCGCGTCCGCGGTCTGCGGAGTCGCCAGTGACGCGAGCGTGCTGGTGGCCTCCCGCGGTGTCCAGGGACTCGGCGGCGCAGCGATGTTCGCGACCACCTTCGCTCTGCTGAACACCAGCTACACCGGCAAGGACCGGGGCACGGCATACGGCATCTGGGGGGCCGTCTCCGGCGCCGCGGCGGCCATCGGTCCGATCGCCGGCGGTCTGCTGACCGAGCACCTGTCGTGGCGGTGGATCTTCTTCGTCAACCTGCCTTTCGCAGTGACTGCCGTCGCACTGTGCTTCCTGGTGCTGCCCGTAGGCGCCCGTCGCCGCGCCCCGCTGGACCCGGCCGGCATCGCGACGTTCACCCTCTTCGCGGCCGGACTGACGTATGCACTCATCCGCGCCAATGAACAGGGCTGGACCGATGGAGGCGTGCTGGCCGCGTTCGCCGGCTCGGCCGTGATGCTGCTCGCGTTCGTGGCGCTGGAGATCCGGCTGACGCAGCCGATGCTCGATCTGGGTCTGCTGCGCCATCCTGTCTTCGCCGGCTGCCTGATCGCCGGATTCGTCCTGTCTGCAGCCGCATTCGCGTATCTGACCTATGCGTCGATCTGGATGCAGTCGGTGCGCGGTATGTCGCCCGTGGCGGCCGGACTGGCCACGCTGCCGATGGCGATCACGGCGTTCCTGACCAGCGCCACGGTGGGACGGCGGATGCACGGCGCGCGCAGCTGGGTCGCCATCGGGCTCGGCATCACGCTGACCGGCTTGGGCGGTCTACTGGTCGCAGTGCAGCTGCACGGCCCGGGTGCCACCTGGACCGCGCTGGTGCTGGGCCTGTCGGTGAGCGGCGTCGGCGTCGGGCTCGCTTCCCCGGCGCTGAGTTCGACCGCGATGTCGGTGGTTCCGAACGAACGCGGCGGTATGGCGGCCGGCGCCGTGAACACCGCCCGCCAACTGGGCTTCGCCGTCGGGATCGCCGCGCTCGGAACGCTTTTCGCAGCCCGCATCCAGTCGGACCTGGCCGCGCACTCCGTTCCGCACGCTTCCGACGCTGCCGGTGCGGTCGCGGGTGGCCAGGCACGCCTGCTGGTCGCGCACGTCCCGGCGGGGATGCGAGCGGTCACCGAACACCTGGTGCGGCTGTCCTCGGCCGACGGCCTCCGACTCACCACGGTGGTCGCCGGACTGCTGGGCGTCGCCGGCGGCGTTCTCGCCGGAGCACTCACCCGCGCGAACCGTCATACCCCCGCGGCGGCGGTCGAGGCGGCGCCGCCCACCGGGCGCGAGACCGTCGGCATACATTGAGCCCACGACGATCCTCGAGCAGACCATCGCCCGTCTCGACGGCACCACCGGCACACTCTCCGACATCACCCAGGGCCGGCCGGCACTGCTGGTCAACGTGGCCAGCAAGTGCGGGCTGACGCCGCAGTACACCGCCCTGGAGTCGCTCCAGCGCGACTACGAGTCCGAGGGATTCACGGTCATCGGATTCCCGTGCAACCAGTTCGCGGGCCAGGAGCCGGGCACCGCGGAGGAGATCCAGGAGTTCTGTAGCGCGACGTACGGCGTGACGTTCCCGCTGACCGAGAAGATCGAGGTCAACGGCGCCGACCGGCACCCGATCTACCGGTCGCTGACCGAGGCAGCCGATCAGGACGGCCGGTCCGGTGACATCCAGTGGAACTTCGAGAAGTTCGTGATCGACGCCGACGGCAACGTCGTGCAGCGCTTCAGCCCGCAGGTGACGCCGGACGACGCCCAGGTGCTGGCGGCCATCCGGTCGACCCTCGAGTGACGCCGCACGGACACCGCCGGAGCCGGCCCTGAGGCGGCGCTGAGCCCGGCGCGGGGACAGTTCGACCCATCCGTGGTCCGGTGGCGTGCCGAACCACGTGCATGAAGGATGCTCTCCCCGCGCGTCTCCGGGCCGCGCTCGCCGGCCTGCTGTCGGTCGCTGCCGGCCTCGCGATCGGCCAGTTCGCCGCTGCGCTGCGTGACCCGGCCACGTCCCCGGTGCTGGCGGTCGGCTCGGCGGTCATCGACCGGACGCCGACGTCCTTGAAGGACTGGGCGATCCGCCAGTTCGGCACCCACGACAAGCTCGTCCTGTTGTCGTCGGTCACCGTCGTCGTCCTGATCGTGGCGGTGCTGTCCGGGCTGGCAGCGCGGCGCCGGGTGCTGCTGGGCATCGTCATACAGCTGGCCATGCTGGCAGTCGCCGGCTGGGCGGTGCTGAACCGCCCGTTCGCCCGCACTGCCGACCTCATTCCGACGATCACGGCCGGGGTCGTCTCGCTGGCGATCCTGGTGCTGCTGCTGTGGCTGGACCGGCAGCCGTTTCTGCGCCGCGTGCCGCCCGGGGCCAGCCGGCGCGACTTCGTCGTCGGCTCCGGGGTGACCGCGGCCGCAGCGGCGGTCGGTTTCGGTGCCGCGCAACGGCTCAACGACTCACGGTCGGGCGTCGACGTACAGATCCCGGCGGCCGCCGACCCGGCACCCGACCTGCCGCAGGGCGTGCAGAGCAAGGTGCCCGGCGTGACGCCGTTGCGCACCCCGAATTCGAAGTTCTACCGCGTCGACACCGAACTCGCGGTGCCCTCGCTGGACGCCTCCCGCTGGTCCCTGCGGATCGACGGCGAGGTGGAGCACCCGTACGAGATCAGCTATGCCGAACTGCTGCGCCGGCCACTCGTGGAGCGCAACATCACCATCACCTGCGTGAGCAACGAGGTCGGCGGCAGTTACGCCGGTGGCGCCACGTGGCGCGGGGTGCTGACCCGGGACCTGTTGCAGGCCGCGGGAGTCAAGGATCCGAGCCGACCCGACCTGCAGGTGCTCAGCACCTCTTTCGACGGATTCACCATCAGCACACCGCTCGGCGCGCTGACCGATGACCGTGGCGCCCTGCTCGCGGTCGCGATGAACGGTGAGCCGCTCCCCCGTAGCCACGGTTTCCCGGCGCGCCTGATCACACCGGGCCTCTACGGCATGCTCGGCTGCACCAAATGGGTCACCCGGCTGACGGTGACGACCTATGCGGCGAAGAAGGCCTACTGGACCGAGCGTGGCTGGACGACCAAGGGCGAGATCAAACCGACCGCTCGCATCGACGTGCCCCAGTCGTTCGGCTCGGTGCAGGCCGGCCGGGTGGTGATCGGCGGCACCGCCTGGGCGCAGCGACGCGGTGTGGTCGGCGTGCAGGTGAGCATCGATGGCGGCCCGTGGCACGACGCGACGATGGGCCCGCAGGTCAACGTCGACTACTGGCGACAGTGGTACTACGCGTGGCACGCCACCGAGAAGGGCACCCACAACGCCCGGGCACGGGTCATCTACGGCGACCACCAGGTGCAGACCTCGCGCCGTGCCGGCGTCTTCCCGAGCGGCTCCAGCGGCATCGAGGAGCGCAGTTTCGTCGTGCATTGACGGACCCCGCTGAACGAAAGAACCGAACGAACCGACCCATCCAACCGGCCAGTAGCTCCGAATCACCAATGTCCTCACCACATCCGACAACTCGCAGGAGTTGAGTTCCATGAAGACCCGTCTCACCCTTTCGCTCGCGACCACAGCGTTGCTGGCCGCGTCCCTGACCGCGTGCGGCTCGTCCAGCTCCGGCGGGTCCGGCGGCGGCAGCAGTGCGGCGGCCAGCCCGATGTCGAGTTCCGCCATGTCCGGTTCGGCGATGCCCTCCAGCGGCAGCAGCTCCAGCATGGGCGGCGGCGCGATGAACGCCTCCAAGCCGTTCGGTCCCGCGTGCTCGAGCGTCCCCAAGAGCGGCAAGGGCTCGTTCAGCGGTATGGCGCAGGACCCCGTCGCCACCGCCGCCTCGAACAACCCCGCGTTGTCCACCCTGGTGACCGCGGTCAAGAAGGCCGGACTGGTCGACACCCTCAACAGCGCGCCGGCACTGACCGTGTTCGCGCCGGCCAACTCGGCCTTCGCCAAGCTGCCCAAGTCGCAGCTCGACGCCGTGCTGGCCGACAAGAAGCAGCTGACCACCCTGCTGACCGGGCACGTCGTGCAGGGACGGATCAGCCCCGACAAGCTGGCCGGCGACCACAAGTCGCTCGCCGGCACGACCATCAAGGTCACCGGGTCCGGCGAGAAGTTCACCGTGGACGGCAACGCGCAGGTCGTGTGTGGCAACGTGCAGACCGCGAACGCCACGGTCTACATCATCGACACCGTGCTGATGGGCAAGTAAGCACCGCTGTGCGGAGTTGACGCCATGTCGCTGCTTGTCGCGGACCACCCGCAGGTAAGAATGGGGGGCGTGGCTGTCCGCAACGTTCCCGTCCTGGCCGACCTGCTCCGGCAGGTCGGTCAGGGTGACGAGGCTGCCTTCGCGCAGTTGTACGACGCGACAGCCGCCCGCGTCCATGGTCTCGTCTGTCGCGTGCTGATCGATCGGGCGATCAGCGAAGAGGTGACCCAGGAAGTGTTCCTGGAGATCTGGCGGACCAGCCCGCGCTTCGACCCCGGCCGCGGCTCGGCGTTGTCCTGGTTGTTCACCATCGCCCATCGCAAGGCGGTGGACCGGGTGCGTTCGGTCGACGCGGCGCGGCAACGCGACACGGCATACCTGACGTCACAGGGACAGCCGGCATACGACTCGACGGCCGAACAGGTCGACGGCACACTACGCGCCGAAGCCGTGCGGGCCGCGATCAGCACCTTGTCGCCAGTCCAGCGTGAGGCGGTCGAACTGGCCTACTTCGAAGGCATTTCGCATGCCGAGGTGGCCAAACGGCTCGACATACCACTGGGCACAGCGAAATCGCGCATCCGCGACGGGCTGCTCAGACTGCGCGCAACTTTGGGAGGTGAATCATGAGCGAGGAACACATCGACACCATCGACTACGCGATGGACGCTTTGGACGACCTGTCCCGCCGGCGCGCCGACCAGCATCTCGAACACTGCGCGCAATGCCGCGCCGAGGTTGCCGAATGGCGCGAGGCGACCGCCGGTCTGGCGTCCTTCGCCGAGCCGGTCGCTCCGCCCGCCGGGCTCCGTGACGCGGTGCTCGCCGACGTCTCCCGGCTGCCGCAGGAGGCCCCGCCGGACACCCCTGAGGGGGCGCGACCGGAGACTCCGGCCGCGCATCTCGCAAGACGCGAGCGGACCCGGCGACACCCCGGCCGATTCCTGCTCGCCGCGGCAGCGGCGGTCGTCGTGATCGGCGGCGGCGTCACCGTGGCAACCCACCCGTGGGACAACCAGCCGACCACAGTGTCGGCGATCCAGCAGGTGGAGCACGCCTCCGACGCACAGCGGGCGACGGCACCGGCCGGCGACGGCTCCCTGGTGATGGTCACCTCGGCCGCCGAGGGCAAGGCCGTCGCGACGCTGCGCGGTGTGCCCGCGGCGGCCGCCGGCAAGGTCTACCAGGCCTGGATCATCACCGCCGACGGGCCGGTGAGCGCCGGTCTGCTGCAACCGGGCAAGGCAACGCTGCTGCAGGGCAGCATCACCGGTGCGAAGGCGGCCGCCGTCACGGTCGAGCCGAGCGGCGGCTCGAGGCACCCGACGACCGCACCGATCGCCACCGTCACGATGACCTGACCGGCCCTCACCGGCGGAGACCAACCGCGCGACCGCCCGACCGGACCCATCCGGCCGGACGGTCCGCTACGAACCACCATTGCCCAGAGATCCTCGTCGGAAGGTATGAGGTGGCGGACCATTTCGCAGTCGTCGGTAGCGGTGTCTCCGGCCTGGTTGCGGCGCACGTGCTGGCTCGTACGGCGCGGGTGACCGTCTTCGAGGCGGACAACCGGCCCGGCGGTCACGCACACACCCACGACGTCACCCTCGACGGCGGGCACAGCGTCGCCGTGGACAGCGGATTCCTGGTGCACAACGACCGCACCTACCCAACGCTCTGCCGGCTCTTCGACGAACTCGGCATCGCCACCCAGCGCACCGACATGAGCATGTCGGTCTTCTCCGAGCGCACCGGCTGGCAGTACGCCGGCGGTCAGGGCGTGCGAGGCATCCTCGCCGACCCCCGGACAGTGCGCCGTCCCGCGTTCCTGCGGATGCTGCTGGAAGTGCGGCGGTTCCACCGCTCCGCCACCGCCCTGCTGGACTCGCCCGACGACCAGTCACTGATCACCATCGGCGACTGGCTCGCCGGTCAGCGCTTCTCCGACGACTTCCTGGAACACTTCGCCCGCCCGGTGATCGCCGCGGTCTGGTCCTGCGATCCGCAGGACGCGCTGTCCTACCCGGCGCGCAGCCTACTGACCTTCCTGCAGCACCACGGCATGCTGACGGTCACCGGCTCGCCCACCTGGCGCACGGTCACCGGCGGGTCGCGCACGTATGTCGACGCCGTGCTCGCCCATCCACGCATCGAGCTGGCGTGCAACACTCCGGTGCGCGCGGTCGCACCCCGCACGGAGGCGGCCACGCTGCTGACCGACCAGGACCAGGCCGACTTCACCGGCGTGGTGATCGCCACCCACCCGGGCACCGCGCTCGGCATGCTCAAGTCACCGACCACCGAGCAGGCCGATGTGCTGGGCGCGATGCGCTACTCGCGCAATCCGGCGCTGTTGCACACGGATTCGTCGGTCCTGCCGCCCGCGAGGGCCGCGCGGGCATCGTGGAACTACCGGCTGCCGACGAGCACACAACATGGTGTGCTGGTCTCCTACGACATCACCCGGTTGATGCGGCTGCCCACCCCGGGCGGCCGACGGGTCCTGGTCACGCTCGGCGGCGCCGAGCACGTCGACCCCGACACCGTGCTGGCCGAGATGGACTACGAACACCCGCTCTACACCTCGCAGTTCGTCGCCGCCCAAGCACGCCTGCCGCGGCTGAACGAACGCCGCCTGGCGTTCGCCGGCGCCTATCACGGATGGGGATTCCACGAGGACGGTGCACTGTCCGGCCTGCGGGCGGCCGAAGCGCTGGGCGGCCGCTGGTGACCGCCACCCCGTTCCTCGCCACGGTCCGCCACGTCCGGACAACTCCGCTGCGGCACGACTTCACCTACCGGACCTGCAGCTGGGTCACCCCACTGACCGACACCGACCCGAGTCTCGGGATCCCCTGGTGGCAGCGGCCTTTCGTGAAGTTCCGGGCGGCCGACCACCTGGGCACGACCGACTCCTGGCGCGCGAACATCGAAGCGTTCGCACAGTGCAACGGCCTCGATCTGCGCGGCTGCGGCATCACCGCGCTGAGTGGCGCGGCAACCCTCGGGCATGCATTCGACCCGCTGACCCTCTACTGGGTCACCTCACCGGACGGCCCGGTCGTGGCCGTGATCGCCGAGGTGCGCAACACGTACGGCGAGCGGCACGCCTACGTCATACGACCCGACGAGCGCGGCCGCGCAAGCGTCGGCAAGGAGCTCTACGTCTCGCCCTTCAACGACATGTCCGGCAGCTACACGATGTCGCTCCCCCGGCCGGGCACCGAGGGCTTCGACATCCACGTCACACTGCACCGGCCGGGACAGGCGCCGTTCGTCACGTCCTGGTCCGGCAAGCGGCCGACGACGTGGCGCGAACACCTCACGCTGGCAGCGCACCTGCCGTTGTCAGCCCAACTCGTCTCGGCGCGGATCCGGATCCAAGGCATCTACCGGTGGGCCCGCCGCCTGCCGATCCAACCCCGACCGACATCCCACGAGGAGTTGTCATGACCACCGACCGATTCGCTCGCCCGCTGGGGACACCGCTGCCCCCATCACCGCACGAACCCGCGCAGCGCGACCACACCGCGGCGGCTGCGATCGACCCGGAACGCTGGCCGGACGTGGCACGCATCCCCCGCGGCGCGCACGCCGCGATCGCCGCACGGATCGGTGCGCAAATCTTCCGGCACGCGGTGTCCGGACTGGCGATCCGCGTGATCATGCCGGACGGCTCGGTGTTCGGCGGCGACCGGCGCACGGATGCGCCGACGATGGTCGTCCACGACGCCGACGCGCTGATGCGACGCATCGGCCACGACCGGTTGATCGGCTTCGGCGAGTCCTACCTGGCCGGAGAATGGGACAGCAACGATCTCGCGCCGTTGATCGAGCAGTTCGCGCGCGGCGTCGAACGCCTCGTGCCCGCTCCGCTGCGCGCCCTGCGTTCGGTCATCCTGCCGCTGCAGCCCGCCGGCGACCGGCCGGAGCGCGCCAATTCGCTCAGCAACGTGGAGCGCCACTACGACCTGTCCAACGACCTGTTCGCCGGCTTCCTGGACGAGACGATGAGCTACTCGTCGGCGCTGTACGGCCCGGGCGACGACCTGGCCACCGCGCAGCGACGCAAGATGGACCGGCTGCTCGACGAGGCGGCCGTCGGGCCGCAGACCCGGATGCTGGAGATCGGCTCCGGCTGGGGCGGCCTGGCCCTGCGCGCGGCCGAACGCGGCGCCACGGTCGACAGCGTCACCCTGTCGGTGCAGCAACAGACGTGGGCCAACGACCTGTTGGACCGCTCCGGGGTGGCGGACCGGGCACACGTCTCGCTGCGCGACTACCGGGACGTCAGCGGCCGGTACGACGCGGTGGTGTCCGTCGAGATGATCGAGGCGGTCGGCCTGGAGTTCCTCGACACCTACTTCGAGCAGATCGGCACGGTGTTGCGTCCGGGTGGACGTGCCGCGGTGCAGGCGATCGTGATGCCGCACCACCGTGCGCTGCAGACCCATCGCAACTACACCTGGATCCACAAGTACATCTTCCCCGGTGGCGCGATCCCCTCCCTGGAGCTGATCGAGACCGCCGCGGCCCGCGCCGGGCTGCGCATCGTCGATGACCTCGCGATGGGCGACTCCTACGCGCGGACGTTGGACGAGTGGGCGGCCCGCTTCGCGCAGAACCGTTGGCAAATGGCCGAACTCGGCTTCGACGAGACGTTCCGCCGGATGTGGGAGTTCTACCTGCGGTATTCGGAAGGCGGCTTCAGGGCCGGCTATCTGGATGTGCACCAGCTGACCTTCGTCCGGGAGGAGACCCGATGACCGACGTGCGGGCGACGGGTGTCGCCGACACGATCCAGCAAGCGCTGCGTCCGGTGCTGCGCGGCGATCTGCCGATCCGGCTGACCGCGTGGGACGGCAGCACGGCCGGCAGCGAGGGACCAGAGGTTCGCCTCAACGGCCCGGACGCGCTGCGCCGATTGGTCTGGCATCCGGGCGAACTCGGGGCTGCCCAGGCGTATGTCGCCGGGGACCTCGAGCTGGACGGCCCGGTCACCGACATGCTGCAGCACGTCCGTCGGGTCGGCGCCGATCGCGGCCTGGCCGGCCGGCCGCTGAGTCCGCGCGGTGTCGCCGCTGCGCTGCGCGGTGTCATCGCCGCGGGCGGGCTCGGCAAGCGCCCGGCGCCGCCGGCCTCGCAGATCCGGGTGCGCGGACGGTTGCATTCCCGCCGGCGCGACAGCGACGTCATACATCACCACTACGACGTGGACAGCGACTTCTACCGACTGGTGCTCGACGACGCGATGGCCTACTCGTGCGCCTACGTGACCCGCGGCGATCTCGGCGGCTCGGAGACCGCCGACTACACCCTGGAGGATGCGCAACGGGACAAGCTGGACCTGGTGTGCCGCAAGATCGGGCTCGACCAGCGGTCCGGGATGCGGTTGCTGGACGTCGGTTGCGGGTGGGGGGCCCTGAGCCTGCACGCGGCCGAGCACTACGGCGCGGTCGTGACCGGTGTGACGATCGCCGCGGAGCAGAAGGCCTTCATCGACAGGCGGATCCACGACCGCGGGCTGCAGGGCCGGGTCACGATCGAGTTGCGCGACTACCGCGACGTCACCGGACGGTATGACGCCGTGGCATCGCTGGAGATGGGCGAGCACGCCGGCGACAAGGGCTACCCCGATTACGCGCGGGTGCTGCACGACGCGGCGACCGACGACGCGCGCATCCTGGTCCAGCAGATGAGCCGGCGCGGTCGGCACCCCGGCGGCGGCCCGTTCATCGAAGCGTTCATCGCGCCGGACATGACGATGCGTCCGGTCGGCGACACCATCGAACTGCTCGAGCAGGCCGGGCTGGAGGTGCGTGACGTGCACGCGATGCGCGAGCACTACGCATGGACGGTGCGGTCGTGGCAGGCACGGTTCGAGCAGCACCGCGAGGCCATCGCACAGTTGGTGCCGGCCGAGACGGTCCGCGTCTGGGAGCTCTATCTGGCGGGCGGCCTGCTGGCTTTCGAGGAGGGCCGGATGGGCGTGGACCAGATCGTGGCGGTGCGCAGCCGCCGCGGGCCGAGTCCGCTGCCGGCGCAACGGCCGGCCACCTGGAGCGACCCGCGTGGGTGACTTCGCCTGGATGGCGTTGGCCAGCGCGGTGCTGCTGGCCTTCGTGCAGGCTGCCGCCGCGTTGTGGTCGGTCCGGGTCAGCCGGTGGGCCGTCGCGGACGTCGTGTGGGGTCCCGGCTTCGCCGCGGTCGCGGTGCTCGGCCTGCTCACCGGCCACGGTGGCATCGGGCGCCGGGTCGCGGTCGCGGCGCTGGTGACGGTGTGGGGCGCGCGCCTCGGCTCGCACGTCTGGGCTCGTTCGCGCAGCCACGGCGGCGACGACCCCCGCTACGAACGTATGGCGCGCGGCCGCAGCACGACCGCGATGGTGCTGCGGGTCTTCGGCCTGCAGGGCGTCATCCAATGGGTCGTGTCACTGCCGATCCAGCTGATCGCCGTCTCCGCCGACCCGGGTGGCGGACTCTGGGCGCTGTCCGCAGCGGGCATCCTGCTTGCAGCAGCCGGTCTGGTGATCGAAGCGGTCGCGGACCGTCAGCTGCAGCGGTACAAGGCGCGTGATCCGCGGCCGGCGGTGCTCGACACCGGTCTGTGGGCGTGGTCGCGGCACCCGAACTACTTCGGCGACGCCTGCGTGTGGGTGGGCGTCTTCCTCGTTGCGGCGGCCACCTGGCCCGGTGCGCTGACCGTGGTGTCGCCCGTGGTGATGGTCGGACTGCTGGTCTGGGGCAGCGGCGTGCGGCTTGCCGAGCAGGCGATGGCCGACCGCCCGGGGTATGCGCAATACCGCGAGAAGACAAGTGTGTTCGTGCCCTGGCCGCCGCGCGGCGACCGCTGATCGGACCGCGGGGCAACCACTGGGTCACTCGGCGGCCAGCGGGCCCTCCAGCTCAGCGGCCTCGGTGTCGGACAACACGATCCGTCCCGCGGCGGTGTTCTCCTCCAGGTGCGCGACCGACGACGTGCCGGGGATCAACAGCACCACGCCGGCCCGACGCAGCAGCCAGGCGAGCCCGATCTGGGACGGTGTGGCGCCGAGCTTGTCGGCGAGCGACTTCACCCGCGGGTCCTCGGTGACCTTGGGCATGCCGGGGAACGCCGATCCCAGCGGGAAGAACGGCACGTAGGCCACGCCGCGCTCCGCACACAGTTGCAGAGTGGCCTCGTCGTCGCGATGCAGCAGGTTGTAGGCGTTCTGCACGCAGACGGCTCCGGCGTCGATCGCCGTGCGCGCCTCGGCCGGTGACACGTTGCTCACCCCGAACGCCTCCAGCAGGCCGTCCGAGACCAACTCACCCATCGCGGCGAGCTGCTCCTCCAGCGGGTGATAGTTCTCCGCCCCGATCTCCTGCTCGGGCATGACCCGGAGGTTGACGACCGGGAGCCTGTCGACGCCCAACTGGTCCAGGTTCGCCCGAACGTCGCGCTTGAGCTGCTCGGGCGCCTGCGCCGGCAGCCACGCACCCTCGTCGTCGCGGCGCGCGCCGACCTTCGACACCAGCACCAGATCCTCGGCATACGGGTGCAGCGCCTCCCGGATGAGGCGGTTGGCGACCTCGGGACCGTAGAACGCGGCGGTGTCGATGTGGTTGACGCCGAGCTCGACCGCGCGTCGCAGCACGGCGATCGCCTCGTCGTGGTCCCGCGGCGGACCCATGACGCCGGGCCCGGGCAACTGCATCGCACCGAAACCGATGCGGCGGATGTCATGACCGGCAAGGGTGAAGCTGTCTGTCGTCATACCTCCACCTCAGCACACGCCGGCGGAACGCACAGCCCGACGGTCGGATCAATACGCTGGGCTGGTCGTCCGATCATCGCGAGGAGTGGAGCAGTCATGGCCGCACGGGTCGCCGTGGTGGGTTCGATCAACGTCGACCACACGCTCGCCGTGGATCGCTTCCCACGGCCCGGGGAGACGTTGCTCGCCGGTTCGTTGACGCATTCGGTGGGTGGCAAGGGCGCGAATCAGGCTGCGGCTGCTGCACATGCGGGCGCGGACGTGATCATGGTCGGCGTGGTCGGTGCGGACGCCGAGGGTGACACCGCCCTGCAGGAGCTGGACCGGGCAGGTGTCGACTGCTGCACCGTCGCACGCGTCACCGGCGCGCCGACCGGCAGCGCCTGGATCACGGTCGCGTCCGGCGACAACACCATCCTGGTCGTGCCGGGAGCCAACCACCGATGGTCCGGCAACCCGTTGCCGGTGCAGTGGGATGACATCGTGCTCTGCCAGTTGGAGATCCCCCTCGACGTCGTGCGACGCGCCGCCACGCAGGCCGACACCTTCGTGCTGAAAGCCGCTCCCGCACAACGACTTCCCGACGATCTGCTCGCTCGCTGCCACACGCTGCTCGTCAATGAGCACGAGCTGGCGGAGGTGTCGGGGCGTTCACTGGATGCCGCGGACGACGCGGCGGTGGTCGGGGCTGCACAGACGCTGCTCGAGCGCGGCGTCCGCACCGTCGTCACCACACTCGGCCGTCGCGGAGCGGTCCTGTGCAGCCCGGGCCGGGCGCTGCGCGCGACCGCACCGGTCGTCGACGTCGTCGACACCACCGGCGCCGGGGACGCCTTCGGCGGGGTCTTCGCCGCAGGTCTCGCCGCCGGTGCCTCGCTGCAGGACGCGCTCCGTTGCGCGGTAGCCGCGGGATCGCTGGCGGTGCAGGGCGCCACCGCCCGGGGTCATTACGAGCGGTTCGCGGATCTGGCGGCCCGGGCGGACGGATTGCCCGAGCTGACCGTTCTGTCCGAGCGCTGAACCGCCCGCGTCATACAGGGCGGCCGCCGGTGGGAGCGTGATCCGGCGGCCAGCCGCGTGCCGAACCGGCAACGGTCGCCGGTGGGTCACGGCGACGGAGGCCACGCCGGCATACCATTTTTCACAATCATCTATTGTAAAAACTATGTCGAACCTGGGTCAGGGCCTGCTCGTGACGATCCTCGTGCTCAGCACCAGCGTCTGGATCGGCGGTTACGTCGCGATCGGCGTCGTCGCACACAGTGCGGCGACCACCCTCGACGCCGCGCAACGGGTCGCGTTCTTCCGGACGCTCGGCCGCTCCTACCTGCGAGTCGGCACGCCGGCGCTGGTGATCGCCCTGGCCAGTGGTGCAGTGGCGGCACGGGACCAGCCCTGGAACGCCGCGCTCACCACCAGCGTGGTCGTCGCCGCACTGCTGGTGATCCTGCTGGCGGTCGCGGTCCAGCAGGCGCGCAGGATGACTCGACTGCGCCAGGCCGCCCTGCAGGCGGACGAGGACCCGGCCACCGTCCCGGCCATCCGGCGCGGCCGTCGCTCGGCCGACATACTGCGCGCAACGCTGGGGGTGCTGAGCGTGGTCCTGGTGGTGCTCGGCTGCTTCATGGCCGGCTGACCCGGCGTCGAGGAGCCCGTCGCTGCGCCGGCCGGCTACCTACACTCGGGACATGCCGACACCGGAGTACGTCATCGGTCTTCGCGAGAAGATCGGCACCGACCTGCTGTGGATGCCGGGGGCCTCGGCATACATCTTGCGGGACGGGCCGCACCGGACACAGGTGCTGCTCGTCCGACGCTCGGACAACGGCCGGTGGACCCCGATCACCGGCGTCTGCGACCCGGGCGAGGAACCGGACGTCACCGCGGAACGCGAGGCACTCGAGGAGGCACTGGTCGAGATCACCGTCGAGCGCCTGCTCGCCGTGACGGCGCTGCGACCGATCGCCTACGACAACGGCGACCGCTGCCAATACCTGGACCACGCCTTCCGCTGCCGCTGGATCTCCGGCGAGGCACGTGTCGGCGACGACGAGTCGAGCGACGTGCGGTGGTTCGGACTCGACGACCTGCCGCCGTTGTTGCCGCGCTTCGAGAAGCAGCTCGCGATGGCAGTCGCCGGCGACGCCCCGGTCCGTTTCGGCGCGACCGGACGCCAGCGCTGAGCCTCAGAACCGGCGCCCGAGCTCCTTCTCCAGCAGGGTGAACTCCAGGTCGTCACGCTGCGGTATGCCGAATCGCTCGTCACCGTAGGGAAACGGCGACCGGACCCCGGTGTCGCGATAACCGCGTCGTTCGTAGAAGGCGATCAGATCGGTGCGCTGCCGGATGACCGTCATCTCCACGTGCCGGCACGCCCATTCCCGGGCGGCATACGCCTCGGCATACGCGATGGTGCGCTTGCCGATGCCGGCGCCCTGCGCGGCCGGGGACACAGCGAACATGCCGAAATAGGCTCTGTCGCCACGGTTCTCGAGCTGGCAGCAGCCCAGCAGTGCATCACCGGCGTCGACCACGAGCAGCACTGCGTCGGGGCGCGTCAGCAGGGCCACCACCTGCTCGGGATCGGTGCGCTGCCCGTGCAGTAGGTCCGCCTCGGTCGTCCAGCCCGCCCGGCTCGCGTCGCCGCGGTATGCCGACTCCACCAGGGCCACCACCGAGGAGACGTCGGCTGGTCGGGCCGTCCGGAAGTTCACGTCGCACACTTCGTCCATGAGGGTCATAGGCTCTCAGACGAACCTGCTGGGCACCTAGCCGCCGGAGGCACGATGAGCCGCACCCGAGTCCACAACCTGTTCGTCTCGCTCGACGGGTACGCCGCCGGCGAGCACGTCACGCTGGAGCAACCGATCGGCGACGCCGGAAGCCTCTTCCGGCGCTTCGACGGTCGCGTCATCCACGGCATCGACAACGCTCCGGACGCACCGATCACCGTCGACCGCGCGCTGACCAGCACCTGGGCGCAAGGCATTGGCGCGGAGATCATGGGCCGGCGCAAGTTCGGTCCGCAGACCGGCGCGTGGCCGGAGGACGGTTGGCAGGGCTGGTGGGGCGACGAACCACCCTTCCGGACACCGGTTTTCGTGCTGACCCATCATCCGCGAGCATCGCTCGAGTTCGCGAACGGCACGACCTTCCACTTCGTCGACGGCTCACCGGCCGAGGTCCTGCAGCGCGCCCGGGACGCAGCGCAGGGCGGCGACGTGCGCATCGGCGGCGGCCCGTCGACAGTGCGGCAGTTCCTCGAGGCCGACCTGATCGATTTCCTGCATCTCGCGATCGTCCCGGTCGTCCTGGGACGCGGCACCAGCCCGTGGGCCGGCCTCACCGACATACAGGATCGCTTCGACATCGAGTCGGTCAGCGCGCCCAGCGGATTGGTGCACCAGTTGTGGAACCGCAGGCGGGGTTGATCGCACCATGACATCTGACACGACCCCCGAGACGACCCCCGACACCACTCCCACTGCTCCGACCACGTGGTTCTTCGAGGACTTCGCCGTCGGCCAGGTCTTCCACACGCAGGGCCGCACCATCACCGAGTCGGACATCGTGTGGTTCGCCGGCTGGAGCTGGGACACCAACCCGGTGCACACCGACGTCGTGCATGCCGCGGCCGGTCGCTTCGGCGCACCGATCGCCCATGGCGTGCTCGGTCTGTCGGTGGCCATGGGACTGGTCTCCCGGCTCGGCATCTTCGAGAGCTGCTCGATCGCGCTGCTCGGCATCGACGGCTGGCGCTTCGAACGACCGGTCGTCGCCGGCGACACCCTGCGCTGCACGCTGACCATCACCGGCGCCCGCGCCACCAGCAATGGCAGGGCCGGGATCCTCGATCGCGCACTGATCCTCACCAATCAGGACGATGCCGTGGTGCAACGCGGCTCCATCGGCCTGATGGTCGCGCGCCGACCGGCCTGAACCACGCACCGGCGGTCGTCGCCGCTCCTCTTGTGGCGGTCATCGCGCCGGCACCACACTGGATCATGTTCATCGCAGAACCTCCCGCGTCGGCGGAGCGCGACGCGGCATACGACGAAGACCTTCAGAGCGACGGGTATGTCGCCAACCTGACCCGGCTGTGGACGTGGCGTCCGGACGTGCTCGATGCCTTCACCGCGCTCCGGCAGCAGCTCCAGGACACCTGGGAACTCCACGATCTGGACCGTGCCGTGCTGGTCGTCGCGACCGCTCGCGCTCGCGCGGACTCCTATTGCTCGCTCGCGTGGGGCAGCCGGCTCGCCGAGCTCGTGGGCGAGCATCGTGCCGCCGAGACGATCCGCGGACGGCCCGAGGCGCTCGCACCGCGCCAGCGCACGCTGGCCCACTGGGCGCACACCGTCGTGTCCGACCCCAACGCCACCACGCCGGACCAGGTGGCGGCGCTGCGTGAGTGCGGCCTGAGCGATCGCGCCGTCTTCGAGGCCACCCTCTTCATCGCGCTCCGGCTCGCCTTCTCGACCGTCAACGACGCCCTGGGCGCCGCCCCGGACCACCAGCTGGCGCAGGCAGCACCCGCCGCGGTTCGCGACGCCGTCACTTACGGGAGGACGCCAACCGCAACATCCTGAAATCCTCGGTGCAGCAACGTGATCCCCGCGTATGGCGCCCGACGCGTCAGAGTCCGGCGAGGAAGGACAGGGTCCGTTCGCGCAGCAGACCGGCCGCAGTCGCGTCATACGCCGCCAGCGACGAGTCGGCGAACAGGTGTTTCGTGCCGGAGTAGAGGAACAGCTCGGCGGTCGGCACCGAATCGGCCAGTTGCTGGGCGAACTCCAGGTCCTCGGCGAACCAGTCGTCATCGGTGCCACCGTGGATCTGCACCGGCAGCCCGTCGGGCCATGCACCGAACTCCGAGACGGGCAGGCACGAGTCGAAGAACAACGCACCGACGGCACCGGGGCGGGTCTGCGCCAACTTCTGAGCGGACATCACCCCCATCGAGAACCCCGCGTAGACAAGGCTTTCGGGCAATGCCTCCGCCGCGGCGACGCCACGCGCCAGCACGTTGTCGAAGCCGATCTCCCGCGCGTGCGCGACACCGGACTCCACGTCGCCGAAGGTCCGGCCCTCGAACAGGTCGGGCACGTGCACCGTGTGACCGGCAGCGGCCAGTTCATCGGCGAAAGCACGCACTCCGGCGGTCAGCCCCTGGGCGTGGTGGAACAAGAGAATCTCGGACATGGTGCCTTCTCCACTGAATGATCCATACACTTCGAACGTTCGAGAACGCTAGTATGTTCTGCCATGGAAGGCAAGATGCCGAACTACGACCTCGCGGACCAGCTCGCGCTGACGACGCCGCAACAGGTGCGCGCGCTCGGCAACCCGCTGCGCAACACCATCCTCGGACTGCTGCACGAGCGAGCCGCGAGCATCACCGAGCTCAGCACGGCAGTGGATCGACCGAAGAGCACCGTCGCCCACCACGTCAAGGTGCTCACCGAGGCCGGATTGGTGCAGATCGTGCGCACCCGCAAGGTGCGCGCCATCGACGAGGCGTTCTACGGCCGGACGGCACGGATGTTCTACGTGGCGCTCGATGGTCAACGCACCGAAAGCCGCGGCAGCGCAGTCGACTTCAACGACTTCGAGGTGGCTGCGGCCGAATCGGGACCGGCATACCGCGAAGGACAGCTGTGGGGCTTCATCCGCCACGCCCGGATCAGCGAGACGCAGAAGCAGGAGTTCTGGCACCGGATGAGGGCGCTGGTGGAGGAGTTCGACGCACTCCCCCGCCGCGGCGACGTCGTCCACGGCTTCGCGCTCGGCGTCTACCCCATAGCGGACTACCCGCAGCTGCCCCGGACCACTGACTCGCGGGCGGGCGAAGGATCGCCCGACGCGGGATGATCGAGGCAGACTGGCCGGTGTGGACGACCTGCGCATACCGCCGGGACCGGGCGCGCCTGAGGGAATGACGGTGCCGGCCGGTGAGCTCGTCGAGCAGTTCTCGCACGCGTCGGGACCGGGCGGTCAGGGCGTCAACACTGCGGATTCTCGGGTGCAGCTCAGTCTCGACATCGGAACGACGACGGCGCTGACCGAGCCGCAGCGCGAACTCGCACTCGAGCGGCTCGCCATCCGCCTTTCGGGCACGGTGCTCACCATCAGCGCTGCCGAACACCGTTCCCAGCGACGCAATCGAACCGCCGCGCGGGATCGGCTCGCCATACTGCTTCGCAACGCCGTCATCCCGACGCCGACCCGGCGCCCGACCCGGCGCACCCGCGGCTCCCAGCGACGACGACTGGACGCGAAACGAGAGCGCTCCGAGGTGAAGCGGAACCGGAGGCCCCCGCACGCCGACTGACCGACTGCGACCAGCCGATCTGGCAGCCGGTGGACGAACCCGACCTCACCGTCGCCGTGACGGCCTGCACCGAGCCGATCGTGCTGATGGTCGGACGTTTCCACGAACTCGCTGACCGAGCTTCGATCTCACTGGACGGGCTCGCCGCCCACGACGTCCTCCCGTCGGGACTGCGGCCCCCGGCGGATGGGGAGAAGGCGATCACGAAGGTCCTCGAGGGACTCCGCCGATCCCAGATCACGAGCCCAGCTGTCACGGGAAACGTCACTAACGCTAGACGTTGAAGCGGAACTCCACCACGTCGCCGTCGGCCATCACGTAGTCCTTGCCCTCCATGCGCGCCTTGCCGTGCGCGCGGGCCTCGGCGACCGAGCCGAGTTCGATGAGGTCGTCATACGAGATGACTTCGGCCTTGATGAAGCCCTTCTGGAAGTCCGTGTGTATGACGCCTGCCGCTTGCGGCGCCGTCCAGCCGCGTCGGATGGTCCAGGCGCGCGACTCCTTCGGGCCCGCGGTGAGGTAGGTCTGCAGGCCGAGGGTGTTGAAACCCTTGTGCGCCAGCTGCGCCAGGCCCGACTCGGTCGCGCCGAACCCCTGCAACATCTCCAGGGCTTCCTCGTCCGACATCTCGGTGAGGTCCATCTCGAGCTGGGCGGTGAGGAAGATCGCCTCGGCCGGCTCGACCAGCGCCTGCAGCGACGCCTGCAATGCGGTGTCGACCAGCTGGTCCTCGTCGACGTTGAAGACATAGAGGAACGGCTTACCGGTCAGCAGCCCCAGCTCGCGGATCGGGGTGACGTCGAAACCCTTGGAGAACAACGTGTCTCCGGCTTCCAGGATGGTCTGCGCCTCGCGCGCGGCATCCAGCACCGACTTGTCCGTCTTCTTGCCCTTGACCTCCTTGTCGAGGCGCGGCAGCGCCTTCTCCAGGGTCTGCAGGTCGGCGAGGATCAGCTCGGTGTTGATCGTCTCCATGTCCGACTCGGGCGACACCTTGCCGTCGACGTGCGCCACGTCGTCGTCGTGGAAGACCCGGATCACCTGGCAGATCGCGTCCGCCTCGCGGATGTTGGCCAGGAACTTGTTGCCCAGCCCCTCCCCCTCGGACGCGCCGCGCACGATGCCCGCGATGTCGACGAACGAGACAGTGGCCGGCACCACCTTGTCGGAGGAGTAGAGCTCGCCGAGCCTGTCCAGGCGCTCGTCCGGCAGTGGCACCACCCCGACATTCGGCTCGATCGTGGCGAACGGGTAGTTCGCGGCGAGCACGTTGTTCTTGGTCAGTGCATTGAACATGGTCGACTTGCCGACGTTGGGAAGCCCGACGATTCCGATAGTGAGTGCCACGGGATCAAGAGTCTAGTGGTCCCTGGCGGCCCGCTCCGCCACGCTCGCCACCGACCGGCGAGCGCACCACGGACGCACCGCAGGTCCAGAACGATTTGGCCGGTGAACACCTCTGTGCCAGCCTGGGATCGGGCCGCCGCGAACGTGGTCCCCGGACGAGGGCGCCGTACCCGGACAGCGACAAGACGGCCGCTTGTGAAGGGGTGTTCACCATGGCATGGCTCGTGCTCGTCGTCTCCGGGATGATGGAGGCCGTGTGGGCCACCGCGCTCGACAAGTCGCAGGGCTTCTCCCGCCTCGTCCCGTCCGCAGTCTTCGTCCTCGCACTCGCCGCCAGCATGACCGGCCTGGCGGTGGCGATGCGCAGCCTGCCCGTCGGCACCGCGTATGCCGTCTGGGTCGGCATCGGTGCGGTGCTGACCGTGGTCTATGCGATGTCCACCGGCAGCGAATCGGTGTCGCCGCTGAAAATCATCTTCCTGCTCGGCATCGTCGGCTGCGTCGTCGGCCTGAAGCTCAGTCATTGACCGTGCCGCGCGGTGACGACCTCTAGGGTGCCAGCATGCTGGTGCATCTGCGGCTCACCGTGCCGACGGACCTGTCCGACGACGTCGTGGGACTGCTCGAGACCCATTCGGGCGTGACCAATCTCGTCGTCCAGCCGGGCGTGTGCCGCAGCCCGCGCGGTGACCTCATCGAGTGCGACGCCGCCCGGGAGTCGGCCGGTGAACTCGTGGAGGCACTGGACGACCTGTCACTCAGCGACCGTGGCGGCATCGTGATCAGCCGGCCGAGCAGCACGCCGTTCCGCCGGGCGGAGGAGCTGGAGGAGGCATCCCCCGGCGAGGCCGACGACGCGGTGATCTGGGAGGAAGTGCTCGACTCGGCGGAGTCGGCGAGTCGCTCGACGATCTCCTACTACCTGTTCCTGGTGATGGCGACGATCCTGGCAGCTGTCGCCGTCATCACCGACTCCTCCGTCCTGGTCGTCGGCGCGATGGTCGTCAGCCCCGACTTCGCGCCGGTGGCGGCGCTGTGCACCGGCGTCGTCTTCGCCCGCGGACGCCTGGTGCGCCGCAGCGCCGTCCTACTGGTGACGTCGTTCGTCGTCGCGATCGCGGCCGTGGCCGCCCTGGGGCTGATCGCTCGCCTCACCGGCTTGGTCAGCGGTGCCGACGTCACGCACGGCCGCCCGCAGACCGCGTTCATCTGGCACCCGGACCGCTGGTCGTTCATCGTCGCACTGGTCGCGGGGGCGGTCGGGGTCTTCGCGATGTCGACCGACAAGGCGACCGCCATGGTCGGTGTGTTCATCTCCGTCACGACGGTGCCGGCCGCCGGCAACCTGGCGCTCGCGCTCGCGGTGGGCGCCCGCGCGGAGATGGCCGGCTCCGCGACCCAGCTCGGGGTCAACCTCGCCGGCATGGTGCTCGCCGGGGTGGTCACCCTCGCCGTACAACGCCTGGCCTGGCACCACCTGGTGCGCGGCAAACACCAGCTGCTCGGCCGTCCGTCCTGACGCGGCGCCGACGGGTTGTCGGCGCATCGTGCTTTCCTGCAGGTATGACGGAATTCATCCTCGGTCTCGTCCTGGGGATCGCGCTCGCAGCCGCCGCCACCTGGCTGCTGCTGCGTCAGGCGTATGCCGCACGCGGGGCGTCCCTGGCCACCGAACGCGACCTGCTGCGCGAGCGGGTGATCGACCTGGAGTCCACGGTCGCCGACGACCAGCAGACGGCGGCGGTCCTCGGACCGTTGAGCGCGACGCTCGGCCGGGTCGAGCAACAGGTCGCGACACTCGAGCGTGACCGGGTGGAGCAGTTCGGCGAGCTCGGCGCACGACTGGCCGAGGTCGGGCGGGTGACCGGTGCGCTGCACCAGGAGACCACCCAGCTCGCCGGCGCACTGCGCGCCACCTCGACCGGCGGCACCTGGGGCGAGGTGCAACTGCGCCGGGTGCTCGAACACGCCGGCATGCTCCCGCACTGCGACTTCGAGGAGCAGGTCACCGCGGTCAGCAGACATGACGCCCGCATCCGCCCGGACGTGGTGGTGCGGCTTCCCGGCGACCGGGTGCTGGTGATCGACAGCAAGGCCCCGGCGCGGGCCTTCCTGGACTCCCAGGCCGACGGACTCGCCCCCGACGAGCGCGACCGGCTGCTCGACCAGCACGCGAAGGCCCTCGTCCGGCACGTGGACTCGCTTGCCGCCAAGGCCTATTGGAGCGCGTTCGAGCAGTCCCCGCAGCTGGTGGTCTGCTTCCTGCCGGCCGACGCGATGCTCGCCGCCGCGCTGCGGCACGATCCGTCCCTGCTCGACCGCGCGATGGGTCGCAAGGTGGTGCCGGCCTCCCCCAGCACCCTGCTGGCGTTGCTGCGCACCAGCGCCGCCGCCTGGCAGCAGGACAGCCTGGCCCGGGGTGCCCGCGAGCTGTTGGCCCTCGGGCAGGCGCTCTATGACCGGCTCGGCACGATGAGCCGGCACACCGCTCGGGTGGGGCAGTCGCTCACCCGGTCCGTCGAGGCATACAACGCCATGATCGGGACCCTGGAGTCCCGGGTCCTGGTGACCGCCCGGCAGATGCATGCCCTCGGGCTGGCGCAGGATGCGCCGTCCGCCGAGTTGCGCGCCGTCGAGACACCCACCCGACCGTTGACGGCCCACGAGCTCATCGACGCGCTCGATGCGGAGGTGGGCCGGCCGATGCTCGACCTGGAGGTCCCCGAGACCCATCCGGCGCGTCCCGCGCATCGCATCGAGGACGCCGGCTGACGCCCCCGGAGGATCAACCGGTCAGCGCAGTGACCCGGCGTCGTGCCGGACCTGGGCGGAGTCCTCCTGGCCGCGTGCCTTCAGGTCGCGGCGCAGCTCGGTCGGCAGCGCGAAGAGCAGGCTCTCCTCGGCGGCGGTGATCGTCTCGACGTCGGCATACCCGCGCTCGGCGAGGTAGGCCAGCACGTCACGCACCAACACCTCGGGGACGGACGCCCCAGAGGTGACGCCCACGGTGGTCACGCCGTCGAGCCAGCTCTCGTCGATCTCGTCGGCGTAGTCGACCAGATGTCCGTCGCGCGCGCCGTGTTCGAGAGCGACCTCGACGAGCCGGACCGAGTTGGAGGAGTTGCGGCTGCCGACCACGATCATCAGGTCGGTGCGCGGCGCCATCTGCTTGACGGCGAGTTGACGGTTCTGGGTCGCGTAACAGATGTCGTCCGACGGCGTGTCCTGCAGGCCGGGGAAACGCTGCTTCAGCCGGCGCACCGTCTCCATCGTCTCGTCGACCGACAGCGTGGTCTGCGACAGCCACACCAGCTTGTCCGGGTGACGCACCTCCACGGTGTCGGCATGCTCCGGCGACTGCACCAGGATGATGTTGTCGGGCGCCTCACCGGCGGTGCCGACGACCTCCTCGTGGCCCTCGTGGCCGATCAGCAGGATGTCGTACTCGTCGGAGGCGAAGCGGGTCGCCTCACGGTGCACCTTGGTCACCAGCGGGCAGGTCGCGTCGATCGTCTTCAGCGACAGCGCCTTGGCCTGCTCCCGCACGACCGGTGCGATGCCGTGCGCGGAGAAGATCACCGTCGCACCCTCGGGGACCTCGTCGGTCTCGTCGACGAAGATCGCGCCGCGCTTCTCGAGCGTCGCCACGACGTGCTTGTTGTGCACGATCTGCTTGCGCACATAGACCGGCGGGCCGTAGAGGTCGAGTGCCTTCTCCACCGTCACGACGGCCCGGTCGACGCCGGCGCAGTAGCCGCGCGGGGCCGCGAGCAGCACGCGCTTCGGCTCATCGACGGCGGCCTGGTGCGTCTCGGTCGTTGCGGGCGAAGTCATGTCTCCATGCTAGGTGCGGTCCCGCGGACCGGCGAATCCGGACGGTTCGCGGTCAGCGTTCCGGCCGGAGGACCGACCCCCGGCTCAGACCTTCCCGGCCAGCATGTCCATCAGCCGCTCCACGACCGGCCCGGACCGCAGACCGTCGTGTTCGTACTCGTTGGTGACCCACGGCCGCACGTTCCCGACCCGGCGAGCGGTGTCCAGGGAGAGGTCGGCGTCGACATACATGTCGTCGAAGTAGACGGCGGCGGCCACCGGCACCGTGTTGTCCGCCAGCCGCCGTGCGTCATACAGGGCGGGCCAGTCGTCGACCGCCGCGAGGATGTCGGCGGCCTCCGCGAACGGCCGCAACAGCGGGATCTGGTCGAACATCCACCGGAACATCGTCTCGCCGGTGAACAGCACCGGGTCGGCGTCGGCCGCGAACTCCGGCCGGCTCGCCAGCTCCTTGTCCGCCGCCCACCCGGTCGGCACGCCGGGTGCGCCGTAGCAGTACTCCTGCAGCGCGTGGATCGGCCCGTTCGGGTAAGACGTCTCCGCCATCACCGCCTGCCGGAACCGGTCCGAGATCTCCGCACCGTCCCAGGCGGTGTCCAGCAGCCAGTGCACGTGCTCGAACCCGTAGCTCATCCCGAAGATGCTGCCGATCAGCCGGAACCGTTCCGGGGTCAACCGCGATCCGTCGGGCAGGAGCACCTCGTGCGCCGCCAAGTGATCGACGATCCGCCGCACCGCCGCGACATCGTCCGGGTAACGCTCGTAATAGGCCGCGTTCTTGCGGGCGATCCGCGGGAACGTGCGGGCGTAGACGTCGGCCGCGCCGGCGTCGATCCCGGACAGGCCACCGGTGACCATGCACCCCGCGAGGCCGTCGGGCGCCTGCGACAGGTAGGTGAGCGTGATGAATCCGCCGTAGCTCTGGCCCAGCGTCGTCCACGGCTTGCCGCCGGCGACCTGCTCCCGGAAGATCTCCGCGTCGGCCACGATGCTGTCGGCCCGGAAGTGCCGGAGGTATGCCGCGATCTGCTCCGCCGACAGGCCGGCGGTCGAGCGGGCCGTCAGCGGCGTCGACCGGCCGCAGCCGCGCTGGTCCAGCAGCAACACCCGGTGGGTCTTGGTAACGTGCCCGAGCCAGCCGTCGGCACGCATCGGCCGCGGGCTCTCCCCGCCGGGGCCGCCCTGCAGGAAGACCAGCCAGGGCAGCTCGTCGCCGACCTTGTCCACCGCAACCGCTTCCCGGGCGAAGACCTCGATCGTCGGCCCGTCCGGATCCGAGTGGTCGAGCGGCACCTGCAGGGTGTGGTCGGTCAGTGCGAGGCCGGGGATGCGGATCGTCATACGGAGCAGGCTAGGTCACCCCACGAAGTTTCTCCTCCGCTTCGCCCCCCCCGAATTACTTCGCGGGGACCCCGACCAGGTGGACAGTGTGTGGACATACCGAGCCCCTACAGTGACCGGGTGAGCACCCCTCTCCCGGAGAAGGCAGCCGACACGACCGCCGAGCAGCCGTGGCCGGTGCGCAAGCTGTCGGTGAAGATCAGCGACTACGTCGACAAGATGTCGCCGCTGTGGGTCGAGGGGCAGATCGTCCAGCTCAACCGGCGTCCGGGCGCGCCGACGGCATACGTGACGCTGCGCGACCCGGAGGTCGACATGTCGCTGTCGGTCACCGTGCACGTCAACACCCTCGATGCGATGGGGCCGGGCCTGCAGCAGGGCGCCCGGGTGGTGGTGCACGCCAAGCCGCGCTTCTGGACCAAACGCGGGTCACTGCACCTGGAGGCGCGGCAGATGCGCCCGGTGGGTGTCGGCGAGTTGCTCGCGCGCCTGGAGCATCTCAAGCAGTTGTTGCGCAGCGAGGGACTCTTCGACGCCGGCCGCAAGAAGCCCCTGCCGTTCCTGCCGCACACCGTCGGCCTGATCTGCGGCCGCGCCAGCGCTGCCGAGAAGGACGTCGTCGAGAACGCCCGACGCCGTTGGCCGGCAACACAATTCGAGATCCGGCAGGTCGCGGTGCAGGGACCGAACACGGTCACCGAGGTCACCGCCGCACTCGAGGAGCTGGACGCCGCGGCACACGTGCAGGTGATCGTGATCTCCCGCGGCGGCGGCGGCTTCGAGGACCTGTTGCCGTTCAGCAACGAGGCGCTCGTACGCGCAGTCTCCGCCGCTCGCACACCAGTCGTCAGCGCCATCGGGCACGACGAGGACACCCCGTTGCTGGACTTCGTGGCCGACGTGCGCGCCTCCACCCCGACCGATGCGGCGAAGCGGGTGGTGCCCGATCTGGCCGACGAATTGCGCGGACTGGCGCAGACCCGGGCGGCGGGTGCGCGGGCGCTGCGGCACCGGCTGGCCGCCGAACGCCGCCACCTGGCGCAACTGCGCAGCCGCCCGGTCCTGGTCGCACCGGAGACGATGGTCGCGACGCGCCGGGCCACCGTCGAGGCGCTGCGCGACCGGTCACGAGCGCGCATGACGCACCGGCTCGACCGCGCGCACGACCAGGTCGGCCACCTGCGCGGCCAGCTGCGGGCGCTGTCCCCGTTGCAGACGCTCGAGCGCGGGTATGCCGTGGTGCGGCATACCGACGGTCAGCTCGTCACCGACGTCGCCACGGTGGACGCCGACGAACTGCTGCGGGTGACCGTGGCCTCCGGCGACTTCGCCGTGCGGCCGGTCAGCTGAATCGGGCGGCACACCCGCAGGGTCAGTGCAGCCGGGGCAGCCGCTGCTCGCCATACAGGACGCCGCGGAAGAGGTCGCCGCGCTCGGCGAGTCGCTGCCCGATGGTGCGGATGGTGAACCGGTCCGGCCGCAGGTCCGGGTCGTCGAGCTCGTCCCAGCTGATCGGCGCGGACACCGGGGCGCCCGGCGCCGGCCGGGGGCTGTATGGCGCCACCAGCGTCTTGTTGATGGCGTTCTGCGTGTAGTCCAGGCGCGCCCGGCCACGGCGCTCGTTCTTGACCCACTTCCAGCTGACCAGCTCCGGCAGCACCGCGCCGACGGTCCGCGACACCTGCTCCACCCAGGCGCGGGTCTGCTCGAACGACGGACCCCGCGCGATCGGCACCCAGAAGTGGATCCCGCGGCGTCCGGTCAGTTTCGGACATGCCGTGACGTTCAGGTGCTCGAACGCCGTCCGGTGCAGCCGGGCCAGCTCGAGGACCTCCTGCCACGAGGTGTTCTCCCCGGGGTCCAGGTCGAACAGCGCATAGGTGGGCTGCTCCGGCTCGTCGGTCCGCGACGTCCACGGATGCCATTCCAGCGCACCGAAATTCGCTGCCCAGACCAGCGCCGCCGGCTCGTTCACCACGAGGTAGGTGTGCGCCTCACCGGTCTCCGCGGCGGGGTTGTCCCAGCGCGCCAACCAGTCCGGCGCATGCTCCGGCAGCGACTTGTGCCAGAAGCCCTGGTGTCCGGCGCCCTCCGGGTAGCGGTGCATGTTCAGCGCGCGGCCGGCCAGGTAGGGCAGCACCGTCGGCGCGATGGTCGCGGTGTAACGCAGAAACTCGCGCTTGGTCACCGGGTCGGTGTCATCGGTGCCGGGGAAGAGCACCTTGTCCAGATTGGTAACCCGCAGGGAGCGGCCGAAGATCTCCCAGCTGCCGTGGTCGCCAAGTGCCTCCAACGCCTCGAGCGCTTCCTCCCCCGGCCCGGTCACCGTGTCGTCGTGCAACTCCACCGCCGCGGCGGCCGCGGGCAGGTCCGACCGCCACAACCGGTCGGGGTCCGCCTTCACCTCGTCGTTGGTACGGCCGCTCAGCACCGAGCGCGGGTGGTCCTCCGGGTCCCATCCGCGCACCGCGTCCTCGTCGTGCTTGTGCAACAGCAGCCACTGCTCCCGGTCGGACGGCCCGCCGCGGCGCACCAGCACGAAGCGACCGTGCAACTTCTCGCCATACAGATCGGCATGGAAGTCACCGTCCGCGACCGCCCGCGCCGGGTCGTCGGTGTCGTGCGGCTCCCAGGTGCCCCGATCCCACACGATGACATCGCCGCCGCCGTACTCACCGGCCGGTATGACGCCCTCGAAGTCCTGGTACTCCAGCGGATGGTCCTCGACGTGCACGGCCATCCGGCGCAGGTCGGGGTCCAGGGTCGGCCCCTTCGGCACCGCCCAGCTGACCAGCACGCCGTCGATCTCGAAGCGCAGGTCGTAGTGCAACCGCCGGGCCCGATGGCGCTGGACGACGAAGTGCCGCCGGCCGGTCGGCTCCGCCGCGGTCGTGGTGCCGCCCGAGGGCTCCGGAGTGCGGTCGAACTTGCGCTTCCGGCGGTATGTCGTCAGCGGCTCCGTCGGCTCCTCGCGGCCGGTCCTGCTCGGCACAGTGCACACCTCCTGTGCCCCAGCCGTACCCGTGCCGTGCCGACCTGACGCGCCGGCGCTCACCGGGTCACGGTCGTGCTGTCGTTAGGCTGCCCGTCATGCCGAAGGATGCCGCAGCCGACGACGCCCATGCCGACGTGGCCGACCTCGGCTACGAGCAGGCCCGCGACGAGCTGGCGTCGATCGTCAGCCGGTTGGAGGGCGGCACCGAGACGCTCGAGGAGTCCATGCGGTTGTGGGAGCGCGGCGAGGCGCTGGCCGCCCATTGCGAGCGCTGGCTGGACGGCGCGCAGCGCACGATCGGCGCGATGACCGACGAATCCGGCGCGACGCCGGACGGAGTCGACACCGACGAGTGATGCCGGGGTCGCTCAGGGGGTGCTCGGCGCGGGGCTCAACTGGCTCTTGCTCAGCGGTTGCAGCGACTCGGCGAACCGGTGCAGCCGGCCCCAGTCGCAGGTGCCGGTCACCACAGTGCTCAGCCCCGCGAGCGGCCGGCTCCGGACCAGGCTGCGTTCGCCGCCGTCGGCCCGGGTCAGCTGGGTCCAGCGGACACCCGCCAGAGTGACCGAGCCGGTCCGGGTGCTCTGGTCGGTCTGAGCAGCCACCCAGTCCGAGGTGCCGTCCTGGGTCTGCACCGCCCGCGCGTAGCAGCCGCCCGGGGCGTCATACCCCGCCTGCCAGGTGTCGGGCTGCTTGTCGACCGACACCAGCCGAACGTTGACCGGCTGCCAACCCTTCGGCAGGCCCTGCGCGATCGCCGGGTCCCAGTGCTTGGCACGGCCCACCTCGCGCGCGATGCCGGCGACGTCCACCGTCGGCTGCGTCGTCTGCTCGGCTCGCGGGACGAACGCCCACCAGGCCAGCACCGCCAGCGCCACCAGCACCATCGAGATGATCATGCTGCGCGCCGAGCCCATGCCGCGGCGACGCTGCGGGCGGCCGGCGTCGCCCGGATCCGTTGGCGGCGTCTGCGCGGTCGGGCTCGCGGGGGGTTCGCTGTCGGTCACGCCGCTCATCGTCCCAAACCGGGATGACGGCCCCTGCGGCCACCTGCCCGTGAACCGGCCGCACCGGGGCCGCGCCGGTGGCCGGACCTGCCGATAGAGTCGACGCCGAACCCCACCTACGCGGTGGCCGAGGCACTCGTGAGGCACGAGCGAGCGTCTCGCGGTCCCGCGGCCCGAGTTCTCCGAGGAGAGTCCATGCCGTCCGACACCGTCACCACGGAAACCACCCCGGAAACCCCGGACCGCAACCTCGCGCTGGAGCTGGTGCGCGTCACCGAGGCCGCCGCGATGGCCGGGGGACGGTGGGTCGGCCGGGGCGACAAGAACGCTGCCGACGGTGCGGCGGTCGCCGCCATGCGACACCTGATCTCGTCGGTCTCGATGAGCGGCGTGGTGGTGATCGGTGAGGGCGAGAAGGACGCCGCTCCGATGCTCTTCAACGGGGAGAAGGTCGGCGACGGCACCGGCCCGCACGTGGACGTGGCCGTCGACCCGATCGACGGCACCACCCTGACCGCCAAGGGCATGACCAACGCGGTGTCGGTGATGGCGGTCAGCGAGCGGGGCTCGATGTACGACCCGAGCGCGGTCTTCTACATGGACAAGCTGGCCACCGGGCCCGAGGCCGCCGACGTGGTCGACATCCGACTGCCGGTCGCCGAGAACATCCGGCGGGTCGCCAAGGCGAAGCACGGGTCGGTGTCCGACGTGACGGTCGTGCTGCTGGACCGCCCGCGGCACGAGAAGCTGGCCGAGGAGATCCGGACCACCGGCGCGCGCATCCGGTACATCTCCGACGGCGACGTGGCCGGCTCCATCATGGCTGCCCGCCCCGACACCGGCATCGACCTGCTGCTGGGCATCGGCGGCACCCCGGAGGGCATCATCAGCGCCTGCGCGATGAAGTGCATCGGCGGTGTGCTGCAGGGCCGCCTGTGGCCCAAGGACGATGAGGAGCGGCAGCGGGCCATCGATGCCGGCCACGACCTCGACGCCGTGCTGACCACCGACGACCTGGTCCAGAGCGACAACTGTTTCTTCGTCGCGACCGGCATCACCGACGGTGAGCTGCTGCGCGGCATCCGCTACCGCGGCGGCGGCTGCACCACCCACTCGCTGGTGATGCGGTCCAAGAGCGGCACGATCCGCTCCATCGAAGCCGTGCACCCGATGGCGAAGCTGCAGCAGCTCAGCGGCGGCCTGACCGGCTGACGGGCGCACTCGTGGTCGACACCCTGGTCATCGGCGAGGCCCTCATCGACATCGTCCGCCCGGTCGACGGGCAACCGCAGGAGTATGTCGGGGGCAGCCCGCTCAACGTCGCGATCGGCCTGGCGCGCCTGCAGCATCCGGCGCGGCTGGCGGCATACCTGGCGGACGACGCCTACGGCGAGCTCATCATCGGTCATCTCGCCGCGGACGACGTGCCGCTGGTGGAGGGCAGCCTCGGTGCCCAGCGCACGCCTACCGCGATGGCCACCTTGGACGAGACCGGCTCAGCGACATACGAGTTCGACCTCGCCTGGGACCTGCCCTATCCGTTGCCCGGCGATGTGGGCCACCTGCACACCGGCTCCATCGCCGCCGCACTGCAGCCCGGTGCCGAGAAGGTGGCTGCTGCCATGCTGGCCGCCCGCGACCACGCCACGGTGTCCTTCGACCCCAATCCCCGGCCGACGCTGATCGGTGCGGCGCACGAGGTGCGCGCAGGCTTGGAGCAGCTCATCGGCTACTCCGACGTCGTCAAGGCCAGCGACGAGGACATCGCCTGGCTCTACGGCTCCGATGCCGATCCGGCTCAGGTGCTGGCACTGTGGGGGCAGCTCGGGCCGTCACTGGTCGTTATGACCCGCGGCGGGGACGGCGCGCTGCTGCACGTCTCCTCGACCGGGCAGACCGTCTCCGTCGCCGGCCGGAGCGTGTCCGTCGTGGACACGGTGGGCGCGGGCGACTCCTTCCAGTCCGGGCTGCTGTCCGGGCTGCTCGACGCGGGCCTGCTCGGCTCCGCCGACGCCCGCGACCGGCTGCGCCGAGCCGATCTGTCGCAGCTGCGTCCCGCGGTGGACCGGGCGATCGAGACGTCCGCGATCACCGTCTCCCGGGCGGGCGCGAACCCACCGACCCGCGCCGAGCTCGGGTAGTCCTCTCCCTCTCAACGCGGGCGGATCGACAGGTCCTCGACAGACGCCTCGGGCGGCGCGGTCAGCACGAAACGCACTGCAGCGGCGACGGATTCGGGGCGCAGGTAGTCGTTCTCGTCATACGCGGCGCCTTCGAAGTCGCGAAGTTCGCGCTGCATGTCGGTGGCCACCCGGCCCGGGTAGACGGTGGAGACACGGACGCCGTGGGCACGCTCCTCCTGTCGCAGCCCGTCGGCGAACGCACGCACCGCGAACTTCGATGCCGAGTAGAGGCTGCCCTGGGCGCCGGAGCGCAGTCCCGAGCCGGAGTTGACGACCACGACGGTGCCGTCGCCGGCGCGCAGCTTCGGCAGCAGCGCGCGCGTGAGGTCAGCGACCGCCACCACGTTCACCTCGAGGGTATGGCGCCAGGCGTCGCGACCGAGGTCCGCGACTGCGCCACTGCCCAGCACGCCGGCGGAGTGCACCACACCGGCCAACGCCGGCACGTCGTCGAGCGCGTCGACGGCGGCACCCGTGGCTGCCGCGTCGGTCAGCTCGGCGACGAACGGCACGGCGTCCGGCAACGCACCACACACGGCGGCGACGGCCGCCTCGTCCCGGCCGCCGATGAGCAGACGATGATCGGCGGCGAGGGCGTCCGCCACGGCGCGACCGATGCCGCGGGTGCCGCCGGTGATGAGCACAACAGGTCGGGAGCCAGTCATGGCTCAACCGTAGGCGACCGACCCCGACGCACTGACCACCGAGCGGACACGAAACACACCGAGGGGACACGTAAATCGGGGCTGAAACGCCCCGATTTCGTGTCCCCTCGGTATTTGTGTGTCCGCTCGGTGAGGGGGCGGGTCGGCGCGCCGGGCTAGGCCGACTTTTCGGACTGCTCGGACTCGCGCTTGCGCGCGCGTTCCAGCGCCGCCTTGCGCATCTTCTCGGAGTCGGCCGCGATCTCGGCGGCCTTGTCCTCGTCACGAGTGAGGTTCTCACCTGTCTGCGGGTCGAAGACGTGCATGGACGCCGGGTTGAAGGCGAGCTGGGCCTCGTCGCCCTCCAGCACCCGCGACCGCGGGTCCAGGTTGACGATCATCTGGGTGCGCAGTCCCTCGCCGTCCAGGTCGCGGTCCAGCTCCTCCAGCTGGTTGCGGACCTCTCCGTCGGCCTCGTAGGGGATGTAGGCGTACTGCTCGTTGCCCAGCCACTCGGTCTGATCGACCACGGCGTTGAACTTCACCGAGTGCTCCGGGCCCGATTCCACCGTCGTGTCCTTGAGGTGCTCGGGACGCAGGCCCACGATCACGACGTCCTTGCCCTTGATCTTCTCGGCGAGCTCACCCTCGGCCGGCACGTCGACGAACGGCAACTTCAGCGTGCTGCCCTCCACCTTGGCGGGCAGGAAGTTCATCGGCGGCGAGCCGATGAAGCCGGCGACGAAGAGGTTGACCGGCTGTTCGTAGAGCTCGCGCGGAGACGCGACCTGTTGCAGCACACCGCGTTTGAGCACGCAGACCCGGTCGCCGAGGGTCATCGCCTCGGTCTGGTCGTGGGTGACGTAGACGGTGGTGATGCCGAGCCGGCGCTGCATCCGGGCGATCTCGGTGCGCATCTGCCCGCGCAGCTTGGCGTCCAGGTTGGACAACGGCTCGTCGAAGAGGAACGCATCGGCCTCCCGGACGATCGCCCGACCCATCGCCACCCGCTGTCGCTGACCACCGGACAGGTTGCCCGGCTTGCGTTCCAGGTGTTCGTCCAGCTCCAGCATGCTGGAGGCCTCGCGAACCTTCCGGTCGATCTCCTCGTTGCTGTGTTTGCCCTTCTGCAGGCGCAGCGGGAAGGCGATGTTCTCGAAGACCGTCAGGTGCGGGTAGAGCGCGTAGTTCTGGAAGACCATTGCCAGGTTGCGGTCCCGGGGAGCGAGGTCGTTGACCCGCTTGCCGTCGATCTCCAGGTCCCCCGACGTGATGTCCTCCAGCCCGACGATCATCCGCAACAGGGTGGACTTCCCGCAGCCCGACGGTCCCACCAGGATGACGAACTCGCCGTCCTTGATGTCCAGGTTGACGTCGTTGACGGCCGGGAAACCGTCGCCGTACTTCTTGACAATGTGCTTGAGTTCGATGCTCGACATTGCTTCTCCTTGAGGCCTTTTCAGCCCTTGACTGCGCCGGAGGTGAGGCCGGCAACGATCCGCTTCTGGAAGACCAGGACGAGGATCACGACGGGAATGGTGACGACGACCGCGGCCGCACAGATGGCGCCCGTCGGCTGGACGAACTGACTGGCGCCGGTGAAGAAGCTCAACGCCGCGGGCACCGTCTGCGCGTGCTGCGCGGTCAGGTTGGAACTGAAGACGAAGTCGTTCCACGCGGTGAAGAACGCGATGATCGCGGTGGTGAACACGCCCGGCGCCGCGAGCGGCGCGACGACCTTCACGAACGCCTGCCAACTGGTGGCACCGTCGACCTGCGCCGCCTGCTCCATCTCCCATGGGATCTGCTGGAAGAAGGCCGACAGGATCCAGATCGACAGCGGCAGGGTCAGTGCGAGGTACGGGATGATCAGGCCCGGCAGCGTGTCGAACAACCCGATCTGCCGCCACAGGTTGAACAACGGCGTGACCATCGCGATCACCGGGAAGAACGACACCGCGAGCGCAGTCGTGAGGATCAGCTTCTTGCCCGGGAAGTCCAGCCGCGAGATCGCGTAGGCGCAGAACGTCGCGAGTATGACGCTGATGACCGTCGACACCACGCAGACGATGATCGAGTGCCACAACGCCGGCACGAACAGGTCGGACGCACCTCCGGAGAAAATCAGCTTGTAGTTGTCCCAGCTGATGTCCTTCGGCCAGAAGTTGCCGAGGACGTTCTGACGCGAATCACCCAGCGCCGCATCGGATTTGAGTGACGTCGCCACGATCCACAGCAGTGGTATGACGGTCCAGATCATGATGACGATCGACGCGACGCCGAGGCCGTTCTTGGCCTTGGTGCTCATGTTGGTCTCCACTGCTCAACTCCTCCCACTCGTGGTGAGATCGACCTTGAAGAGTTTGACGAAGATGAACGCGATGATCAGCACGATCACGAAGAGGATCACCGCGAGCGCGGACCCCATGCCGATCTCCACCCGGCTGACCGTCTCGGTCCCGACCAGCATCGACAACGTCTCGGTCTTGTTGGCGCCGCCGGTCATGACGTAGGGATTGTCATAGATGCGAACGGCATCCAGCGTGCGGAAGAGCAGCGCCACCATCAGTGCGGCCTTCATGTTCGGCAGGATCACCTTGGTGAAGCGCTGCCACCAGGTGGCGCCGTCGACCTTGGCCGCCTCCTCCTGTGCCGAGTCGACCTGGGCCAGTCCGGCCAGCAACAACAGCGACATGAACGGCGTCGTCTTCCAGATCTCCGACAGGCAGATGATCGTCAGTGACGACCACCGTCCGCCGAACCAGTTGTAGGTCTCGCTGAACCCGCCGAAGGTGAAGAAGTGCAGCCAGTGGTTGAAGAAGCCGGTGTCGATCTGCGCGGCATACAGCCAGGAGAAACCGGACACGACCGTGACGATCGCATAGGGGATCAGCACGATGGTGCGCAGCGTGCGGCGTGGCCAGACGACCTTGTGCATGACCATCGCGATGGCCATGCCCAGGATCAGCTCGACGATCACCGTGACCACGACGATGAAGAACGTGGACTCGAACGCCTGCCAGAACAACGGGTCGGACAACGCGGTGATGTAGTTCTGGATGCCGACGAGCTTCTTGCCGGCCGGGTCGGTCAACCGATAGTTGAACAGCGACAGGTAGACCGCGTAACCGATCGGATAGAGCGTGACCAGCAGCATGATGACGAAGGCCGGACCGGCCAGCCGCCAGCCGAGGTTGCGCTCGCCCTTGGCCCGGTCGGACAGGTGGGCCTGTTCTTCGACGGTGAGATCGCCCTGGGTGGTGTCGGCGACTGCACTCATGACGGGACCCCCTCGCGGTGTCGCGGGACGCAGGACCGAGGACTTCGTGGGATGTTCACAGCAGCGCCTTCCCGTTCAAGACCTTGAGGATGAAGGCCTGCGCCTTCGCCGGGGTGCTCTGGTCGACCGAACTCGGTGGGCTGAACTTCTGCTGCAGCGCCGTGGAGATGTCACCCCAGTAGGGCGTCAACGGCCGGGCCGCAGCGGCGTCCAGCGACTTGCGGATCTCGGCCGCGATGCCGTTGGGGAAGGCCTTCTTCACCTCGGCGGTGTCGTAGGCGCCCTTGCGGCTGGCCGGGTTGCCCGAGGCGGCCATGTAGTCCGCCTGGTGCTTCTGGTTGGTGATGCACGCCGCCGCCTGGTAGGCGAGCTTCTGGTGCTGGCTGTTCTTGCCCACCGCCAACTGGATGCCACCGTATGGCGGCCGGGACTTCTCACCCTGGACCGTCTGCGGATACCGGGTCGCGGCCACATCGGCCTTGTCCTTGCCCGGGTAGGCGCCGTAGGTGTAGGGCCAGTTGACCAGGAAGCCGCCCTTCGGGCTGCCGAAGAGGTTCAGCGACTCGGTCTCGGTGGAGTTGCCCATCGCCGGTCCGCCGACGCCGGTCGAGGAGACCTCGTGGATGATCTTGGCGGCGTCGCGGCCCGCCTGGGAGTCCAGGCCGAGCTTGATGTTCTCGTAGGTGGCGTTGGGGTTCTTGACGATCTCGCCGCCGGCTCCGGCGACCAGTGCGTTGATCCAGACCGAGTAGCCCTCGTAGAGCTTGGCCTGCACCCCGATCTGCATGTGGGTCTGCTGCGCCGCCTGGATCAGCTGGTCCCAGGTCACCGGCTTGCTCATGTCGAGACCGGCCTTCTTGGCGACCGACTTCTTGTACCAGAGCAGTTGGGTGTTGGACCAGAACGGCACCGACATCAGTTTGCCGTTGTAGGTCGAGGCGTCGATCGAGGACTGCACCCGGTCGGCCTTGAACTCGGCGACCATGTCCTTGGGCACCGGCGCGAAATAGCCGGCCGCGGCGAACTCGCTGACGAATGCCGGGTCGACGCTCATCAGGTCCATGGTCTTGTCACCGCCGGCCAGTCGCCGCAGCAACTGGATCCGCTGGTCGCTGGCCGAGTTGGGCAGCAATTGGACCTTGATCTGGTATTTGCCCTTGGAGGCGTCCGAGCACTCCTTGGCGAGCGTCGCCTGGCCACCCTTGCTGGCATCGGCGTTGCCGACGTCGGGGTTGATGTACCAGGTGAGGTGAGCCGGTCCGGACCCGCTGTCGCTGCTTCCTCCGCAGGCGGCCAGGCCTGCGGTCGCCATGAGGACGGCGACCGCCCCCGCTGCGCCACGTCGAGGTGGCCTGAGACGTTTCATATGCATCCGCTCCATCCAGGGGGTGTGAGCTCCAACACGTTCTCACGGTCTACACCCCTTATACCCCCTGTGTCTCGCGGACGGCCCGGTCAGATGGCAAACCGTTGTGCAACGGTTGCCGGAGGCACCGCACCGCAGCGGTGACACCACTCCCGCGCGGTGACGCCGGCGAGCCCCACTACTCTGAAAGCACCGCTCATCCAGCAAGGAGATTGCCACCTGCCATGGCCGAATTCGCCTACGAAGACCTGCTGCCGCTCGGGGACGACGCGACGACCTACCGCAAGTTGTCCGACACCGGAGTGCGGACCGTCGACGGACCGGGCGGGCGCACGTTCCTCGAGGTCGACCCGGAGGCGCTGCGGCTGCTGACCGAGACGGCGATGCACGACATCGCGCACTACCTGCGCCCTGCGCACCTGGCCTTCCTCCGCACAATCCTGGACGATGACCAGGCCAGCAACAACGACAAGTTCGTGGCGATGGACCTGCTGAAGAACGCCGGGATCGCCGCGGCCGGGGTGCTGCCGATGTGCCAGGACACCGGCACCGCGATCGTCATGGGCAAGAAGGGTTCCCAGGTGCTCGTGGGCGGTGACGGCCCGGACGAGGCATCGATCGCCCGCGGCGTGTATGACGCCTACACCCGCCTCAACCTGCGTTACTCGCAGATGGCGCCGATCAGCATGTGGGAGGAGAAGAACACCGGCTCCAACCTGCCGGCCCAGATCGAGCTGTATGCCGACACCGCGGCGGGCCACGAGAACACCTACAAGTTCCTGTTCATGGCCAAGGGCGGCGGTTCGGCCAACAAGTCCTTCCTCTATCAGGAGACCAAAGCGATCCTGAACCCCGAGTCGATGATGCGGTTCCTCGACGAGAAGCTGCGCACCCTCGGCACGTCGGCCTGTCCGCCATACCACCTGGCGATCGTGATCGGCGGCACCAGTGCCGAATTCGCCCTGAAGACAGCCAAATACGCCAGCGCCAAGTATCTCGACGAACTCCCGACCTCGGGAGACGCGGCCACCGCGCACGGCTTCCGTGACGTCGAGCTGGAGGAGCAGGTGCTGGAGCTGACGCGGGGCTTCGGCATCGGCGCGCAGTTCGGCGGCAAGTACTTCTGCCACGACGTGCGGGTGGTGCGCCTGCCCCGGCACGGCGCCTCGCTGCCGGTCGCGATCGCGGTCAGCTGCTCCGCGGACCGGCAGTGCCTGGGCAAGATCACGCCCGAGGGTGTCTTCATCGAGCAACTGGAGACCGACCCGGCGCGCTTCCTGCCGGACACGACCGACGAGGAGCTGGATGCCACGGACGTGGTCCGCATCGACCTGAACCGGCCGATGGACCAGATCCGCGCCGAACTGACGAAACACCCGGTCAAGACACGCCTTTCACTCACCGGCCCGCTGGTCGTCGCGCGTGACATCGCGCACGCCAAGATCAAGGAGCGGCTGGACGCCGGCGAGGAGATGCCGCAGTACCTCAAGGACCACGCGGTCTACTACGCCGGTCCCGCCAAGACACCGGACGGTTACGCCTCCGGGTCGTTCGGCCCGACCACCGCCGGCCGGATGGATTCGTATGTCGAGCAGTTCCAGGCCGCCGGCGGATCGATGGTCATGCTGGCCAAGGGCAACCGCAGCAAGCAGGTGACCGACGCCTGCCAGGCACACGGCGGCTTCTACCTCGGTTCGATCGGCGGCCCGGCCGCCCGGCTGGCCAAGGACTGCATCAAGCACGTCGAGGTGCTCGAATACCCCGAGCTGGGCATGGAAGCGGTGTGGAAGATCGAGGTCGAGGACTTCCCCGCCTTCATCGTGGTCGACGACAAGGGCGAGGACTTCTTCGCGGCCACCGCGAAGCCGGCCGCGTTCACCATCACCACCCGGCCCGGCCTATGAGCACCCCACGAATCACCACCGTGTCCAGGAAGGATCACCGATGAACGAACGCACGACGGCACAGCAGGCGTGGCAGCAGTTGGTCGACGGCAACCAGCGATTCGCCTCGGGCAGTCCGGCATACCCGCAGCAGGACGCCGCCCGCCGGGAGTCGCTGGCCGGCGGCCAGCAGCCGACCGCGGTGGTGTTCGGGTGCGGCGACAGCCGGGTGCCGGTCGAGCTGCTCTTCGACAAGGGACTCGGTGACGTCTTCGTGGTCCGCACCGCCGGTCAGGCGCTGGACGACGCGGTGCTGGGATCCCTGGAGTTCGGGGTCGAGCCGCTGCAGGTGCCGCTGCTGGTCGTGCTCGGGCACAGCTCGTGCGGTGCTGTCGGCGCGGCGATGGCGGCCGCCGAGACCGGCGAATTCCCCTCGGGTCACGTGCGGGCCATCGCCGAGAAGGTGCTGCCGACCGTGCTGCAGTGCCGCAGCCGGGGTGAGACCGACTACCGGGCGGTCGTGGACGCGCACGTGCGAGCGACGATCGACCTGCTTCTGGAGCAGTCGCCGATGATCAAGGACGCGGTGGACTCCGGGCGGCTCGCGCTCGTCGGCGCCACCTACCAGCTCGAGGACGGACTGGTGGCGCCGGTCACCACCGTCGGCGACGTCACCGCCTGAGCCCGCGATGCAGGTCGTGTCGCTGCGCCTCCACCCGGTCAAAAGCACTGCCATCTCTCACGTTCCGAGCGCGTATGTCGGCCTCGCCGGGCTGCGCGGCGATCGCGAGTGGATGATCGTGGACGCCGATCGATCGATGGTCAGCGCCCGGGAGCTGCCGGCGCTGTTCGGCATACGGGCGCAACCGGTGGAGCAGGGCGACGACGGCGTCCCTGCGGTCACCCTGTCCGCTGCCGGGTCGTCATACACGGTGCGGGCCGAAGGCCCGGAGCTGAAGGCGACGATGTTCACCAGGCCGCCGATGCGGGTCCGCGGGACTGCGGAGTCGGCCTCGGCCTGGTTGGAGCAGGTCACCGGTCGCGCCGGGCTGGACGTGGTGTGGTGCGCGCATCCGGACGAGCGCACGCTCAATCCGGAGTTCTCGCGGCCGGACGACCGGGCGGCGTTCCAGGACGGCTATCCGGTGACGATCGCGTCATTGGCGTCGCTGCGGCAGTTGAACGCCTGGATCGCGGAGTCGGGTGGGCAGCCGGTCACAATCGACCGGTTCCGGCCCAACATCGTCATCGACGGTGACGTCCCCTTCGCCGAGGACGCGTGGGCGGCGGTGCAGATCGGCGGGGTGCGCTTGCGTGCCGCCAAGCCGGTGGATCGGTGCGTGATGACGCTCGTGGATCCGGCGGACCTCAGCCGGGGCAAGGAGCCGATCCGCACGCTCAGCAAGCACCGCAAGTGGGACGGCAAGACGTGGTTCTGTCACCACCTGATCCCGGACACCGAAGGTGAGATCCGCATCGGTGACCCCGTGGTGGCGACGGGCTGACCTCACCGAACGGACACCAAACACATCGAGAGGACACCAAAAACCCCCGTTTTCGGGCCGGATTTCGGGTGCTCTCAGTACGGTGTGTGTGCGCTCGGCATAAATCGGGCGGCCGCACGCCGGGTGGGGTCGGTCCTCAGG
>NZ_JBQCGS010000001.1:0-21917 GCF_051955415.1 Flexivirga sp. | reverse complement strand
CATGTCCACGCGCTGTGGTCTGGTACCCGGCCACCCGGGCTTTGTGCGCGGGCCGGCCCATCCGGGCCGCCCCGCTCTCGTATGCCGCAGGCTGAATGCCGGCTCAGGCCTCCGGCGTCGGCGGCTCACCCATCTCGGCGGCGGCCTTGTCCCGCTCGAGCTCGACCTCGTCGACCACGATGGGTCGCAGGTAGGCCCACAAGGCCATCAGGATCGCGAAGATCAGAATGCCGATGCCGCACCACAGATTGAGGTTGACGTCGTCGGCCTTTCGCTTGTCGGCCTCGGTGAAATTCACCAGCCCCATGATGATCAGCACCACGCCATAGATGCCCATCAACATGGCGATGATGTTGCGCACGTCGAACGCGCCGGCGGTGTGCCGCCGCGGATTGCTTGTCTCAGTTGTCGAAGACATTGCCGAACTCCTTCCGTGAGCGGCGGTCAGTGGAAGACCACGTTGAGGATGATGACCAGCACCAGCGAGACACCGGCCAGCTTGACCGGGGACAGCCACCAGTGGGCGACTTCGCCCTCCGCGTGGTCCTCCTTCGGGGTCAGCGACTTCACCAGTCCCCGCAACTCGGACTCCGGCTTGGGTTCGGTGAAGCCCGTGACGATGACACTGATCACGATGTCGGCCACGAAGGCCGCGCCGGCGGCCACGAAGCTGGCGCCCTGGCCGGACAGCGGCAGGGTCCCGACGGACAGGCTGCCCAGTGCGTCCTCGGAGAGCACGCCGACCAGGACCGCTGCCAGCGTTCCGCCGACCAGCCCGGTCCAACCGGCGGCCGGCGTCATCTTCTTCCAGAACATGCCGAGGATGAATGTCGCGAACAACGGCGCGTTGAAGAAGCCGAACAACGTCTGCAGGTAGTTCATGATGTTGCTGTACTGGCTGGCGAACGCCGACGTGCCGACGGCCAGGACCGTGGCCACGATGGTCGCGATGCGGCCGAACTCCAGGTAGTACTTGTCGTCGCGGTCCTTCACCACGTACGTCTGCCAGATGTCATAGGACATCACCGTGTTGAAGGCCGAGATGTTCGCCGCCATACCGGCCATGAATGCCGCGAGGAGGCCCGCGATCGCGACGCCGAGCAGGCCGTTGGGCAGCAGGTCGCGCATCAGGAACAACAGTGCGTTGTTGTAGTCGTGCGAGCCCGACCCGGAGAATGCGCCGAGTCCGGCGGCCGCCATACCCGGGATGATGATGATGAACGGGATGAACATCTTCGGGAAGGTGCCGATGATCGGCGCACGGCGAGCGGAGTTCATGTCCTTGCTGACCATCGCGCGCTGGACCTCGACGAAGTTGGTGGTCCAGTAGCCGAAGGACAGCACGAAGCCGAGGCCGAGCACGATGCCGACCACGGACAGCACGCCGCTGCTGAAGCCGGTGAGTCCTTCGCCCGGCCACGATTTCATCGGATCCGCGGTGAAGGCGTGCGAGGCATGCAACTTGTCGGAGAGACCGTTCCAGCCACCGACCTTCTTCATGGCGATCAGGGTGAGCGGCAACAGCGCGGCCACGATGACGAAGAACTGCAGGACCTCGTTGTAGATCGCCGCCGAGAGGCCGCCCAGCGTGATGTAGGACAGCACGATGATGGCTGCGACGATCGTGGAGATCAAGATGCTCCAACCGAAGAGAGTGTTGACGATGGTTGCCAGCAGGTAGAGGTTGATGCCGGCGATGAGCACTTGTGCGACCGCGAAGCTGATCGCATTGACCAGATGCGCGGTGGACCCGAAGCGTCGGAACATGAATTCCGGGACGCTGCGCACGCCGGAGCCGTAGTAGAAGGGCATCATCACCACGGCGAGGAAGAGCATCGCCGGAATGGCGCCGATCCAGTAGTAATGGAAGGTCGCCATCCCGATGGACGCACCGTTGGCCGACATACCCATGATCTCGGTGGCACCGAGGTTGGCGGAGATGAACGCCAGGCCGGTGATCCACGCCGGCAATGACCGGCCGGACAGGAAGAAGTCGACACTGCTGGACACTTGACGACGCGCCACCAGACCGATTCCGATGACGAAGACGAAGTAGAGCGCGATGAGGATGTAGTCGACCGGTCCGGCATCGAGTCTCAACGCGGACGAATCCATGTGCATGGGTCACCTGCGGCTTTCTGTGTGTCCACCGAAACTCGATGGGACGCAGCGTTGTTGCGCGACTGCGCCGAGACTACTCCGCACCTGACAGAATCCAACGTTCGGTGTTGAGCGTTTCAGTCGCTCTTTGCCGAACCGAAATGATCGCCCGCCCCGAGCCGCACCCCGACGTGGCGACCGCGGAGTTCTGGTGTAGATTCCGCGCGCGGAGATGCGGAGGCAGTGGCCCGAGACCCGCGAGTCGCCCAGGGGATCTCATCATGAACAAGCGCGTCATTCTGCCTGCCCTTCTGCTGCCTGCCATTGTCGGTTCGGGCATCGTCACCGCGCCGACGGCGCACGCCGCGGCGCAGTGCACGCTCACCGCACCGAAGGAGGTGCACGTCTGGCATCAGTACACGAAGGTGAACCTGCGAGCGTCCGGCGCCTGCTCGTATGGCGAGGGCCTCGCTTCCTGGGACGCCTATCACCCGACGCAGGGCATCGAAGGAATGGCATTCTTTGACGGCTCGTCGACGGACATCTACGACTTCTACGACTGGGACGATTTCGGCACTTACACGTGGCGTCCGGCCGGCGCGTGGTCCGACTGGGATGACAGCGCTTTCGGAGGCCTCGGCGGCTATCACGAGCTCACACAGAACACCCCGCGGACCACTTTCCGTCTCGGCTCCAAGGTCACCATGTCCACGAGCCGGTCGCGCAGCCGAGTGACATTGCGGGTCAGCGCGACGCGTTGGTCGCCCACCGCCAGTCGCATCGTGAAGTATTCCGGCATCAATGGCTCGATCCAGTACCGCACGAGCAGCAAGGCAGCATGGAAGACGCTCAAGAGCTTCCGCACGTCGAAGTCCGGTGGCTACTCCCTGACCTACACCAGCAGCAAGAGCCGCCACTACCGCACAGTCCTACGCGGGACCGGCACGGTCTGGGCGGCGACCAGCGGGACCTCCACACGCTGACCCGGGATCGTCACCGGCGCGGGCCGACCCGAAGTGATCCCAGCCGATGTGCCGGTGCTGCCGGCCGCCGACGGTGATGCCGGACCCGTCCGTCACCACGCCGATCGTTCGCCAACCGTCCGGGACCGCGCCGGCCGGGAACGTCGCCAGCAGCGTGTGCTCCTCTCCCCCGGTCAGCACGCACTCGGCAGCGGCATCGGCGCCGACGGCCGCGGCCAGCGCCTGTATGTCGCCGGCGACCGCCTCGGGGTCGATGTCGATACGGACACCACTGGCCCGGGCGATCCGGCCCCCGTCGCGCAGCAGCCCGTCGGAGATGTCCAGCATCGCCGTGGCGCCGGCCCTCGCGGCCACCGCGCCCTGCCCGTAGGCCGTGCTCGGACGCCGTTGCGCCCGCACCAGATCCGCACCCCGCTCCGGTGTACCTGCCTGCAACAGCAGCAGGCCCGCCGCCGCCCGCCCGAGCGTGCCGTGTATGGCGAGGACGTCCCCCGGCCGGGCGCCCGAGCGCAATACCGGGCCGCCGCCGTCCAGTTCGCCGAAGGCGGTGATGCTGACCATCCGCACGCCGTCCGGAGCGGACGACAGGTCACCCCCGATGACCACCGTGCCGGCCTCCTGGGCGGCGTCCGCGACCGCGCCGGTGAAATCGGCGACCCAGTGCAGCGGGGTGTTCTCGTCGGCCACCAGGGTGACCAGGAGCCCGGTGCATCGTCCGCCCATGGCGGCGATGTCTGCGACGTTCTGCACCACCAGCTTGTGTCCGACGTCGCCCCCGCCGGACCACTCGTCCAGCCAGTCCCGTCCCAGCACCATCGTGTCCGTGGTGGCGAGGGCGGCGCCGGACCGCACCCGCAGCAGGGCGGTGTCGTCACCCGGTCCGACGAGCACGTCGTCGCCGGTCGCGAAGCGCGGCAGCACCGTGTCCAGGAGCTCCTGTTCGTCCACGTCGGCCAGGGTGCGTGGTGCCGGGAAGTGCGTCATACCTGCTGGTTCCACCCTTCGTGACCGGACGACATGTCGTTCCACCGCCAAGGCACGGTAGCGTTCCGATGAGCGCGGCGACCGGCCCGCACCCCGCTCGCGGGGGCTTCGCATCATCCTCGGGAGACTACGCAATGGTTCAGGCCTACATCCTCATCCAGGCGGATCTCGGCAAGGCGACCGCTGTCGCCGCCGCGGTGCGTGACATCCCCGGTGTGCTGTCCTCGGAGGACGTCACCGGGCCGTACGACGTCATCGCGCGCGCCGAGGCCGAGACGCTCGACGAGTTGGGCTCGTTGGTGGTCGCGAAGATCCAGGAGGCGCCCGGCATCATGCGGACGCTGACCTGCACCGTGGTCCACCCTTGAGACGAGCTCTTCCCGCGGCCGCGTGCGCTCTGGCCCTCGCTGCCGCCCTCGCCGCCTGCGGCGGTGACGACACCGTCAAGGCGTCCCCCGCAGGCAACGCTGCCGATCCCTTGTGCGCCCAGGCCGCCCGGCATTGGCCGACCACGGTTTCCGGACAACGGTCACGTCCGGTCAGCACCGACTCCCCGACCGTGCGGGCCTGGGGTGACCCGGCGATCATCGCCCGCTGCGGCGTGACCTCGCCCGGCCCGACCGCGACCGGGTGCGTGTCGGTCGACGGCATCGACTGGGTCGGCAGCAAACTGTCCGACGGTGGGCGTTACATCACCTACGGGCGGACGCCGGCCATCGAGGTGCTGGTCCCGACGAAGTACAACTCGCTGCCGCCGCTGGGCGCCTTCACCAAGGCCGTTCAGCAGATTCCGCAGGGCCCGCACAAGTGCAGTTGACCTGCTGAGCGCACCTACCGCAGGCCGACGCGACGTTCCAGCGCCAGCTCGATCAACTCGGTGATCAGCGCGGGGTAGTCCAGGCCTGACGCGGCCCACACCCGCGGAAACATCGACGACGGCGTGAATCCCGGCATCGTGTTGATCTCGTTGAGCATCAGCCGGCCACCCGGCTCGTAGAACCAGTCGACACGCGCCAGTCCTTCGCAGCCGGCCGCGTCGAAGGCCTGCACCGACAACCGCCGTATCTCGTCGGCCACCTCACCGGGCAGGTCGGCCGGACAGCTGAGCTGGGCGTCGCTGTCGAGGTATTTCGCTTCGAAGTCGTAGAAGGTATGCCGATCCCCCGTCACGGTGATCTCGCCGATCTGACTGGCCCGGGCCGGATCGGCGCCGTGCCCTTCCAGGACACCGCACTCGACCTCGCGGCCCGCGATCGCGGCCTCCACGAGCACCTTCGGGTCCGACTCGCGAGCGCTCTCGATCGCCTGCTCGAACTCCTCGGGGCGGTCGACCTTGACGACGCCGACGCTGGAGCCGGCACGCGCCGGCTTGACGAAGACGGGCATCCCGAGGCTGCGGACGCCCTCCAGGCAGACCGCCTTGTCCCGGCGCCATTCCTTGTCGGTGATCACCACGTGCGGTCCGACCGGCAGGCCGGCTGCGGAGAAGACCACCTTCATCAGGGCCTTGTCCATCATCACCGCCGACGCGGCGACGCCCGATCCGACATACCGGGTGTCGGCGAGTTCCAGCAGACCTTGCAGCGTGCCGTCCTCCCCGAACGGTCCGTGCAGCAACGGCAAGACGACGTCTACCGAGGTGAGCCGCTGGGGCGCTTCACCGGGTGGAAAGACCATCACCTCCCGGGCGCCGGGGTCCGTCGACAGCAGCGCGGTCGTCTCGCCGCGCACGGTCGGCGTGTGGTCGGCCGTCAGTTGCAACGGCTCCGGGTCGTCGGCGACCAGCACCCAGCGGCCGTCCTGTGCGATGCCGATCGGCACCACGTCGAATCGGTCCCGGTCGATCGCGCGCAGCACGCTCGCCGCCGTGGAGCACGACACCGCGTGTTCGCTGGAACGGCCGCCGAAAACGATCGCGACAACAGGCTTTCGGGTGGATTCGTCGGCTGCGGGGGCCGGGCTGTGCTCAGTCATCGGTGGGAGCCTAACGTGCAGCACGTGGACAAGGCCGTTGCGCGCGGCCCGTGGCGTGCCAAGGTGGGCTCATGTCGCACGACGTCACCTACGCATTCGCCACCCGCCTGGTCGGACTCGGCCGGCCGGTTCGTGAGGCCGGCGCGCCGGCCGGCCCTGGCATCGAGCTGAGTTCGACGTATGTCGCCGGCGACGGCCCGACCTACGGTCGCTACACCAACCGCACCTGGGAGTCGCTGGAGCAGGTCCTCGGTGACCTCGAGGGCGGTCGCGCCCTCGCGTTCGGCAGCGGTATGGCGGCCGTCGCCGCATGCCTGGAGCTGACCCCGCAGGGCGGCACGGTGGTGCTGCCCCGCCACGTCTACAACGGCACCACCTCCCTCGTGGACGAACTGGCAGCGGCCGGTCGGCTGGTGGCTCGCCGGGTGGACCCGACCGACACCGAGGCGGTGATCGCCGCGCTGGACGGCGCCGATGTGGTCTGGCTGGAGTCGCCGACCAACCCGATGCTGGAGGTTTCCGACCTGCCGACATTGGTGGCTGCCGCCCGGGCACGCGGGGTGCTGTCGGTGGTGGACAACACCTTCAACACTCCCCTGCTGGCGCGTCCGTTGCAGGACGGGGCGGATGTGGTGCTGCACTCGGTGACGAAGTTCTTGGCGGGCCACTCCGACGTCGTGCTCGGTGCCCTGGTCACGGGCGACGAGCCGCTGCACACGCGGCTGCACACGCACCGCACGCTGCACGGCGCCATACCGGGCCCGCACGAGGCGTGGCTGGCCCTGCGTGGCATGCGGACACTGCACCTGCGCCTGGAGCGCGCCTGCGCCAACGCCGCTGAGCTGGCGGACCGGCTCTCCGGCCACCCGTCCGTCGCACGGGTGCGCTATCCGGGGTTCGGGGCGATCGTCTGCATCGAGCTCGCCGGCGGCCGCGCGGCGGCGGAGCACGTGGAGGAGTCGGTGCGGCTCTGGCTGCCGGCCACCAGCCTCGGCGGTGTGGAGTCGATGCTGGAGCGTCGCCGGCGGCATCCGGCGGAGCCGGTCAGCGTCCCGGAGGAGCTCGTCCGGCTGTCGGTCGGCATCGAGGACGTGGAGGACCTGTGGCGCGACCTCGACGGTGCGCTGCGCGCCTAGCTTCCCTCGTGCTTGCGTGCGCGAGACATCAGCGCGCCGACCACGTCCTGCGGGTCGCGTCCCTCGTGCACGACCGCCGCGACGTTCTCGACGATCGGTACGTCCACGTCGACGCTCTGCGCCAGCTGCAGGATCGACTCACAGGACTTGACGCCCTCGGCGGTCTGCCTGGTGCTGTCGATGACTTCCTGCAACGACATCCCCTGACCGAGCCGGTAGCCGACGGTGCGGTTGCGTGACAACGGGGAAGCACAGGTGGCCACCAGGTCACCGACCCCGGCGAGCCCGAGGAAGGTCTGAGGGTCGGCACCCAATGCCGTTCCCAATCGTGCGGTTTCGGCGAGCCCGCGGGTCAGCAGACTGGCCATGGTGTTGTCGCCCATCCCCATGCCGGCGGCCATGCCGACCGCGAGCGCGATGACGTTCTTGGTGGCGCCGGCGATCTCGGTGCCGACGACGTCGGTGCCCAGGTAGGGCCGGAAGTATGCCGTCGCACTCGCCTCGGCGACCTTGGCGCGCATGCGGGGGCTGACTGCGGCGACGACGGCGGCCGCCGGCTGCCGCGCCGCGATCTCGGGCGCCAGGTTGGGACCGGACACGACGACGATCCGGTCCGGGTCGACACCGCCCGCTTCGGCGATCACCTGGCTCATCCGCTCACCGGTGCCCAGCTCGATCCCCTTCATCAGGGACACGACCGGTGCGTCCGCGGGCAGCAGCTGCCGCCAGTCGGCGAGATTGGCGCGCAGGCTCTGCGACGGCACGGCCACGACCACGATCTCCGCGTCCTCCAGGGCCTCCGCACACGAGTTGGTGGCCGTGATGGTCTCCGGCAGCACCCGATCGGCCAGGTAGCCGGAGTTGACGTGTGTGGAGTTGATCTCGTCGACGACCTCCTGGCGACGGGCCCACAGCCGGACGGTGCAGCCGGCGTCGGCCATGATCGCCGCGTATGCCGTGCCCCAGTTGCCGCCCCCGAGCACCGCGACGCGGGTCATCGGTCGTCCTTCTTCCGGGAGCCGGATCCGCCGCGTGCAGGGCGTTGGGTGCGCGGGTCGAAACGCGTCGCCGGTGCCGTTTCGTGCCGAATGCCTTCCAGCAGCCGGGTGATCTCGTCCATCAGGCGCACCGACGCGATCCGCAGCTTCGGCCCGTCGATGGGCCCGTCGCATAGATCGTCGAGGTCGATCGCCGGACCGGCAGTGACATGGATCAGCTTGCGCGGCAACAACTTCGGCAGTTTGTCCCGGTAGGGCCACATCATCTCGCGGGTGCCCCAGATGGCCATCGGGATCAGCGGCACACCGCTCTCCAGCGCGAGCCGGGCAGCGCCGGACTTGCCGACCATCGGCCAGAAGTCCGGCTCACGCGTGATCGTGCCCTCGGGGTAGACGCACACGCAGGCGCCCCTTTCGAGTGCGGCGGTGGCGGCCGAGAGTGCGGACGTGGCGTGGGAGGTGCCGCGATAGACGGGGATCTGACCGGTGCCGTGGAGGATCTGCCGCACGCCCGGCGGCTTGAACAGTGAGGACTTGGCCAGGTAGTGCGGCGCTCGGCCGGCGGACACCAGGAAGTGCGCCAGCGGGAAGTGGTCCATGTTCGAGATGTGATTGGCGGCAGCGACGAATCCGCCCTCCCGGGGGATGTGCTCCATACCGGTCCAGTCGCGCAGGGTGATTCGCTGCAACACCGGATAGAGCGTCGTGATCACCTTGGAGTACATCGGTTCGATGTTCTCGGTCATCGGGGGACGCGACACGAGTGCGGGCTCCTTCCCAATAGTGCACGCGACACTACCTTCGGTCCTTGGTATCTAATCCCACCCGGCGCTCGCGGCGGAAGCGAACCGCCGCGACACGCGTGGTGCGCGGTCTGAGAACATCATCCCGTGGAGTCCGTAGTCACCTCGACCTGGCATGTCATCGTTCCGGTGAAACACAGTGCGCAGGGCAAGTCCCGGCTACGGCCGCCGGCCGGTGTGCACCGCCGCGACCTCGCGCTGGCCATCGCGCTGGACACGCTGGACGCCGTCCTGGATGTGGTGCCCGCGACCCGGCTGCACGTGGTGACCGCCGACCCGGAGGTCCGTCTGCAGATGCGCGGCCCGGGCGCGGTGATCGTGGACGACCCGGGCCGTGGGCTGAACGCCGCGGTCGCCGCGGGGATCGCCGCGGTCACCGCACGAGCACCGCACGCCCCCACGGCGGTGCTGCTGGGTGATCTGCCCGCGCTCACCGCCGGCGAACTCGCCGACGGCCTGGCCGCCTGTGCTGCGGCCGAAGCCGCGATCGTGCCGGACCACGAGGAGACCGGCACCGTGCTGCTGACCCACCACGACGGCGCACGCCTGTCGCCCCGGTTCGGCACGGGTTCGGCGGCACGCCACGCCCGCTCCTCGACCACGCTCCAGCTGGATCTGCCCAGGTTGCGCACCGACGTGGACGACGACGCATCGCTCGAGGCCGCACGGCGACTCGGTCTGGGGCCGTGGAGCCGACGGCTGCTGCCGTAGGCTGGCCGGCATGCAGGCGACGATCCACACCTTCGATGAGGACGACGGCTCCGGCACCGTGCTGACCGACAACGGGCGACTGCTCACCGTCGATCACGGGACCTTCGCCAAGTCCGGGTTGCGGCACCTGCGGACCGGACAACGCGTCAGCATCGAGGTCGGTGGCGACGGCGTCAGCCGGCTCTGGATCGAAGGCATCGGCCCGGGTCAGCGCATCCGCTGAAGGCCGCGGCACCGCTGCACGACATACCGACGGCCCCTCGTGCATCACGAGGGGCCGTCGGTCGTGTGCTGGGTCCGCGGATCGGTTCAGCGACGGGCGGAACGCTTGGCGGTGCTCTTCTTGGCGGTCGTCTTCTTCGCGGTGGCGGCCTTCTTGGCGGTGGTCTTCTTCGCCGTGGTCTTGGCCGGAGTCGCCTTCTTGGCGGTGGTCTTCTTCGCCGTGGCCTTGGCCGGAGTCGCCTTCTTGGCGGTGGTCTTCTTGGCTGCGGCGGCGGTCTTGGTGGTCGCCGCCTTCTTGGCAGTGGTCTTCGTGGCTGCCGCGGTCTTGGTCGTGGCGGCCTTCTTCGCCGTGGTGGCCTTCTTGGCGGTGGTCTTCTTGGCTGCCGCCTTCGCCGGAGCAGCGGCAGCGGCGGCGCTCGAGGCCCGGCCACCGGCGTTGCCGGTCTTGGGCAGGGAACGCGGGTTGGCGACGACGGCCTTGAACGCGGTGCCCGGCTTGAACTTCGGCACTGAGGTCTTCTTGATGCGCACCGTCGTCCCGGTGCGCGGGTTGCGGCCGGTCCGGGCGGCGCGGGAGATCTTCTCGAAGGTGCCGAAGCCGGTGATGCCGACCTTGTTGCCCTTGGCGACCTCGCGGATGATGGCATCCACCACAGCCTCCAGAGCGTCACTGGCTGCCTTTTTACTGCCGAGACGGGTTTCCAGGCTCTGGATGAGCTCTGCCTTGTTCATGGGTCGTATCCCCTTCGATGGTGCCGGCGTTGGACCGGGCGTCCAATTTCAGTTCCTCAAGCTGACGCTCGATTGAGACAGACGGTATGCCCACCACGTCAAGTCGGCAACCTGCAACGCCGCGCTATTTGCCTCAGGCACAACAGCTTTGGGCGGTCTGACGACACTGCTTCAACGGCGATCCGACGGCGGTCCGGCTGCCGTCATCAGGGCCATGACGCAGCACTACAAGTTTCGAATACCTTGCCAGGCAACGAAATTCGCGCGGGGGCCCGTAGCGGGCCACCCGCGCGAAGTGGTATGACGAAAAGCCGATCAGGCCGGCTGCACCGATGGTTTCCAGCCGGGCCGGGCCGTTTCGAAATTTGTGATCTGATCCGCGTGTCGCAGCGTCAGACTGATGTCGTCGAGGCCTTCGAGCAGCCTCCAACGGATGTAGTCGTCGACGTCGAATCCGAAGACGTGCTCGCCGGCAGTGACCGTGCGCTGTTCGAGATCGACCGTCACCTGGGTCCCCGGCTCGTTCTCCAAGAGCTTCCAGAGCAATTCGATGTCCTCCTGACGCAACTGCGCCGCCAACAGACCTGCCTTGCCGGCGTTGCCGCGGAAGATGTCGGCGAACCGGGACGACAAGACCACCCGGAACCCGTAGTCCATCAAGGCCCAGACTGCGTGCTCACGCGAGGAGCCGGTGCCGAAGTCGGGCCCGGCGACCAACACCGATCCGTCCGCGAAGTGCGGATTGTTGAGCACGAAGGTCTCGTCACCACGCCATGCGGCGAACAGGCCGTCCTCGAATCCCGTGCGGGTCACCCGCTTCAGGTAGACGGCGGGGATGATCTGGTCGGTGTCGACGTTGCTGCGCCGCAACGGAACTCCGACGCCGGTGTGCTGGGTGAACTTGTCCATGACGCTTCTCCTCGTCGGCTCAGTGGATGCTGGTCAGATCGGCAGGGCTCGACAAGGTGCCACGCACCGCGGTCGCCGCAGCGACGAGCGGGCTGACCAGGTGGGTCCGACCGCCCTTGCCCTGACGTCCTTCGAAGTTGCGGTTGGAGGTCGATGCGCTGCGCTCGCCGGCCGCCAGCTGATCCGGGTTCATGCCCAGACACATCGAGCAGCCGGCCAGTCGCCACTCGGCTCCGGCATCGGAGAAGACCTTGTCCAGCCCCTCGCCCTCCGCCTGGAGGCGCACCTTCGCCGAGCCAGGCACGACGAGCATCCGCACCCCGTCGGCGACCCGGCGTCCCTTGATGACCTCGGCAGCAGCGCGCAGGTCCTCGATGCGGCCGTTGGTGCACGAGCCGAGAAACACTGTGTCGACTGCGATCTCGCGCAGCGGCATACCAGGCGTCAGGCCCATGTACTCGATCGCTCGCTGCGCGGCCGCCTTCTCGTTCTCACCGGAGAAGCTCTCGGGGTCCGGCACCTCCGCCGACAACGGCAGCCCTTGACCGGGGTTGGTCCCCCAGGTGACGAAGGGAGTCAGGGCGCTGGCATCGATGTCGACCTCGGCGTCGAAGACCGCGTCCTCGTCGCTGGCCAGCTCCGACCAGGCCTCGATCGCGGCGTCCCAGTCGGCACCGGTCGGTGCGTGCTCGCGACCCGCCAGGTAGGCGAAGGTGGTCTCGTCGGGTGCGACCATGCCGGCACGCGCGCCGGCCTCGATGGACATGTTGCACATGGTCATGCGCGCTTCCATCGACATCTCGCGCACGGCAGATCCGCGGTACTCGAGCACGTAACCCTGTCCGCCGCCGGTGCCGATCTTGGCGATCACTGCCAGGATGATGTCCTTGGAGGTGACGCCGTCGGGCAGCGTGCCGTCGATGTTGATCGCCATGGTCTTGAACGGGTTCAGCGGCAGCGTCTGGGTCGCGAGCACATGCTCGACCTCGCTGGTGCCGATCCCGAAGGACAGCGCCCCGAAGGCACCGTGTGTGGAGGTGTGGCTGTCACCGCAGACGATGGTCATCCCCGGCTGGGTGAGACCCAACTGCGGTCCGATGATGTGCACGATGCCCTGCTCGGCATCTCCCATCGGGAAGAGCCGGACACCGAACTCCTTGCAGTTGGTCCGCAGCGTCTCCACCTGCGTGCGGCTCACCGGGTCCGAGATCGGCCCGGGCGTCGTGGGGACGTTGTGGTCCTCGGTCGCGACGGTGAGGTCGGGCCGGCGCACCGGCCGGTCCGCCATCCGCAGGCCGTCGAAGGCCTGCGGACTGGTGACCTCGTGGATGAGGTGGAGGTCGATGTAGAGCAGATCCGGCTCGCCGTCCGCCTGGCGCACGACGTGCTGCTTCCAAACCTTCTCTGCCAACGTGCTTCCCACGTCGGTCCCTCCTTCATCGAGCCTGACCCGAGGGCGTGGACTCGCCTCGGGATGCCTGGTACGGACCGAGCCTGTCCGCGAAACTCGGGCCAAGAACTTGCGTCTCGCGGAATGAGACGTCAGTATCAGTGCATGGACAACTCTAGCGGTGTCGGCGTTCTGGACAAGGCCGCCGTGGTGCTCTCCGCTCTCGAAGCCGGCCCGTCGACCCTCGCCCAACTGGTGGCACACACCGGACTCGCCCGTCCGACGGCCCATCGACTGGCCGTCGCGCTCGAGCACCACCGGCTCGTCGCACGAGACATGCAGGGGCGCTTCATCCTCGGTCCGCGACTGGCCGAGCTCGCCTCCGCAGCCGGCGAGGACCGCCTGCTGGCGGCCGCCGGCCCGGTGCTGGGCGCCCTGCGCGATCACTGCGGCGAGAGTGCCCAGCTCTATCGCCGCCAGGGCGATCAGCGCATCTGCGTGGCCGCGGCCGACCGTCCCATGGGTCTGCGCGACTCGATCCCGGTGGGCGCGACGCTGACCATGCAGGCCGGATCCGCTGCGCAGATCCTGCTCGCGTGGGAGGAGCCGGATCGGCTGCACCGTGGCCTGCACGGGGCGAAGTTCACCGCCACGATGCTGTCGGCCGTCCGCCGGCGCGGGTGGGCGCAGAGCGTCAGCGAACGCGAACAGGGCGTCGCGTCGGTGTCCGCTCCGGTCCGCGGTCCCTCCGGACGCGTCATCGCGGCGGTGTCGATCTCCGGACCGATCGAGCGCGTCTCGCGCCAGCCGGGCCGGCTGCATGCGGGCACGGTCGTCGCCGGGGCCAACAAGCTGACCGAGGTCCTCGCCAGGGCACACGCGGCCACCGCGCGCCGTGGCGAGTCCGCCTGAGCCCGCCACCCGTCAGCCGGCGCTACCCACGGATCCCCCTCGCTCCACCAGGGCGCCGGCGACCGGGACGCGCTCGCACCACAACGAAAGCGCCCAAGTCCTGTCGGACTCGGGCGCTTTCGCCTCAACGTGACCCCAGCGGGATTCGAACCCGCGTTACCGCCGTGAGAGGGCGACGTACTAGGCCGCTATACGATGGGGCCGTGACTGGAAGAACCATACCGTCACCAGTGTGATTCCACCGAATCGGCAAACTTCGCCGATTGGCTGGGGTACCAGGACTCGAACCTAGACTAACTGAACCAGAATCAGTCGTGCTGCCAATTACACCATACCCCAAGGGGGTATCACTTCGCCAGCGGCGGAACGCCGTCCGACGAGGTGAACCGAGGTGAGACCTTACCCGGTCAGGGGCGCCGCGCCCAAATCGAGCACCTCCAAGACGCCTGCGCCCGGGCGCAACTGGTCCAGCGACGTGATCAACGGCACATCACCGGCGTCACCCGTCCCGGCCCGGCCGTCCCTGCGGAGCCAGACCGGGCGCAGCTGCGCCCCGCGCGCGCCGATGACGTCCGCGTCCCATTCGTCGCCGACGTATGCCGTCTGCGAGGGGCAGCTGCCCAGGCGTTCGCACGCGAAGCGGAACACCCGCGGGTCCGGCTTGCCGAAGCCGAGGGTGTCGCGGCTGACCACCCCGTCGAGCCGCTCTCGCAGGCCGGTCACCTCCAGTTTCGGCAACGTCGCGGCCTCCGAGGAGTTGGTCAGCGCGCCCACGGCGATGCCGGCGTCATCGCATGCCTGCAGGAACGGCAGCACGTCGTCATACCGGCGCTGCCGCGCCACGAATGCAGGCCGGAACGCAGCCTCGAACGCCTCGATGGCGTCGGCCGGCACGGGCAGCCCATGCGCTGCACCCACCTCGGCGAGCCGGTGCGCGCGCATCGTCATGAAGTCCAGCTCCCCCGCGGTGTAGCGGCGGAAGAACCCACCCGGGTCGCTGCGGAAGCGTATGGCGGCACGCTGGTGCCACTCCGGGGTCTGCTGGGGCCACACGTCGGCCATGGCCACGGCGCCCGCCCCGATCATCGCGGCGGTCGTGTCGACGAGCGTGTCGTCGATGTCGAGCAGCACCGCGGTGACCGGCAATCGGGTCACAGTCATCGGCGAACGCCCCTTCGTCCGTGCGGCATGCCCGGTCAGAGCGTCGCGCGCAACGCCTTCAGGCGGCGCAGTGTCGACTCCTTGCCCAGAATCTCCATGGACTCGAACAGCGGCGGCGAGATGCGCTGCCCGGAGACGGCGGTGCGCACCGGCCCGAACGCCAGACGCGGCTTGATGCCCAACCCGTCGACGATCGCCGTGCGCAGGGCCTCCTCCAGCCGTTGGGCGGTCCACTCGCGGCCGCTACCGTCCGGGTTGCCGATCGCACCGCTGATCGGCTCCAACGCCGCGAGCGCCGCGTCGAGTACCTCCGGGGCGCTGTCCTTGAGCTGCTTGCGGGCGTCCTCGGCGATCTCCAACTCGTCGTCGGCGACGTAGAAGGGCGCCACCAGGGGCGCGGCCTCGGAGAGCAGGTTGATGCGGGTCTGGATGAGCGGCACGATCTCGTTCAGCCTGCCCAGCTCGGGCAGCGATGCGGGCTGCGGCAGCGCGCCGTCTCGCTGCAGGAAGGGCAGCAGCCGCTGGGCGAGATCCTGCTCGGACAGCTGGCGCAGGTAGTGCCCGTTGAGCCAGTTGAGCTTGTCGAGATTGAAGACCGCACCGGCCGGGTTGATCTTGTGCCATGCGAAGTGCTTGCTGAACTCCTCGAAGCTGAACGTCTCGCGTTCGGCACCGTCCTGCTCGATGATCGGCGGATGCCCTTGTAGCGCAAGGAAATTGACCAGCGCCTCGGGTAGGTAACCCTGCTCCTGGAACCACGTGAGCTTGGCCCACGGGCTCTTGCGTTTGGAGATCTTGGCCTTCTTCTCGTCGCGCAGCAGCGGGATGTGGGCGAACTGCGGCGTCTCCCAGCCCAGCCACTTGTAGAGCAGCAGGTGCTTGGGTGTGGAGGAGATCCACTCCTGCCCCCGCACCACGTGGGTGATCTCCATCAGGTGGTCGTCCACGACCACGGCGAGGTGGTAGGTCGGGAAACCGTCGGCCTTGAGGATGACCTGGTCGTCCGGGCGGGGCGCCTTGGTCGGACCCATGATCAGGTCGTCGAACTGCAGGGGTGCGTCGTCCGGGATGAGCATCCGCACGACGGGCGTCTCGTGGAAGCCCGGCAGCTGGGCACGCTCCTCCTTCGTCTTGCCCAGGCAGGTGCGGTCGTAGCCGGTGGGCTGCTTGGTCTTCTGCTGGACCTCGCGCATCTCCTGCAGCCGTTCGCTGGAGCACCAGCAGTAGTAGGCGTGCCCGTCGGCGATGAGTTGCTCGACATACGGCCGGTAGGTGCCCAGGCGTTCGGACTGCTTGTACGGCGCGAAGGGGCCGCCCTTGTCGGGACCCTCGTCCCAGCCGAGGCCGAGCCAGTGCAACGTGTCGTAGAGCTGCTGCTCGCTGTCCTCCTGGAAGCGCGCCCGGTCGGTGTCCTCGATGCGCAGGATGAAGCTGCCGCCCTGCTGTCGCGCGAAGGCGAGATCGAAGATCGAGACGTATGCCGTGCCGACGTGCGGATCACCGGTCGGCGACGGCGCGACGCGCAGACGGGGCTTCTTGATGGAATCGGAGGTTTCGCTCATGATGCTCCGATCGTATTGAACGTTGCCGTGCACGAGCACAGGAGGGGAACTGCGGCACGGCGGCGTCCTACAGCAACGCGCCCGCCAGTGACTCCTGCATCCAGGTGAGGAAGTCGTAGTAGAGGCCGATGACCAGGCGCGGGTCCTCGGATGCGTCGTCGGCCGAGGCGAGCTCCTGCTGCAGGCGCTCGCTGTCCTCGTCGGTGCGCAGCCGCAGCCGCTCCCCGAGCGCCAGGCGTACGTCGGCCAGGCCCACCAGCAACGCCTGCGCCTGACCGAGGTCGAGCTCCAGTTTGTCCCGGCTCGCCGGTTGGTCCAGCGCCTCGATCGCGGTGCTGAGGTTGGCCACCTTGCGCTGGCGCAGGCTGTGCTCGGTCAGCGCCCGGAATTCCGCCGCGACCTCCTTGTCGCCGCGGTGACCGTCCGGCAGCAGACGGGCCAGCGCCGGGTCACGGTGCGCGAGTTCCTCCGGGTCCGGTGCACCACCGAGGCCGGCGAAGAGGTCCTCGACCGGGTCCCCGGACAACCCACCGCTCGGGGTGAGCAACTGCCGCGTCTGGTCGAGCAGTTCACGAACGATGGCCCGCTCGTTGGCATCCAGTCGTGCGGTGACACGAGAACCCTTGCGTTTGAAGGCGGTTGCCATCAGGAGTCCTTCTCGAAGGTCGCCCACAGGCCATAGCCCTGCATCGCCTCGGTGTCGGTCTCCATCCGTTCGCGCGGACCCGCGGAGACGACCGCCTTGCCCTCACGGTGCACCGTCATCATCAGCTTCTCGGCCTTGGCCTGCGAGTAGCCGAAGTAGGTCTGGAAGACCCAGGAGACGTAGGACATCAGGTTGACCGGGTCGTTCCAGACCAGGGTCACCCAGGGTCGGTCGGTCTGCTCGACCGCATCGGCGTCGACGTCGACGTCGGGCGAGGCATGCTCCGGGGGCGCAACAGACACGCCCTCAACGATAGGCAAGAGCCGCCACCGGGGGCGAGCCTGGCCTACAGTGACGCACGTGACCACACCTGTGGGCGCGTCCACCGCGCTGCTGACCGACCATTACGAGCTGACGATGCTGAGCGCGGCACTGCGGGACGGAACCGCCGGACGTCGCACCGTCTTCGAGGCTTTCGGTCGTCGCCTCCCCGACGGCAGACGGTATGGCGTGGTCGCCGGCACCGGCCGGTTGCTCGACGCGCTGCACGACTTCCGCTTCGGGGATGCGGAGCTGAAGTTCCTTCGCGATCGGCACGTCGTCGACGAGCCGACACTGGACTGGCTGGCGTCCTACGAGTTCCGCGGCGACGTGTGGGGCTATGCCGAGGGCGAGGTCTACTTCCCCGGTTCGCCGATGCTGATCGTCGAGGCGAGCTTCGCCGAGGCAGTTGTGTTGGAGACCCTCGTCCTGTCGATCCTCAACCACGACACCGCGATCGCGTCGGCCGCCAGCCGGATGACGGCCGCTGCGGAGGACCGCCCGTGCATCGAGATGGGCTCACGGCGGACCCACGAGGAGTCGGCGGTGGCGGCGGCCCGGGCGGCATACATCGCGGGCTTCACGACCACCTCCAACCTCGAGGCCGGCCGTCGCTACGGAGTGCCGACGACCGGCACGGCGGCGCACGCCTTCACACTGCTGCACGACGACGAGCGGGCGGCGTTCCAGTCGCAGGTCGACACGTTCGGTCCAGGCACGACGTTGCTGGTCGACACCTACGACGTGTCGCATGCGGTCGAGCTCGCAGTCCAGATCGCCGGCACCGAGCTCGGCGGTGTGCGGCTCGACTCCGGTGACCTGCTGCAGCAGGCGCGGGAGGTGCGGGAGCAACTGGACACGCTCGGTGCGACGGGGACGAAGATCGTGGTGACCTCGGACCTGGACGAGTTCGCCATCGCGGCACTGCAGGCCGGTCCGGTCGACGGTTATGGCGTCGGAACGCAGCTGGTGACCGGATCCGACGCTCCCACGGCAGGGCTGGTCTACAAGCTGGTCGCGCGGGAGAACTCCGCCGGCGAGCTCGAAGGCGTCGCCAAGAAGAGTAAGGACAAGACGTCCATCGGTGGTCGCAAGTTCGCCTTGCGCCGCCGCGACCCGCAGGGCGTCGCGGAGGCCGAGGTCATCGGCATCGGCACACCCCCCACTGACGACGGCGACGACCGTGCGTTGCTGGTCCCCCTGATCGAGCGCGGCGAGCGGGTCCACACGCGCACCCTCGATGATGCCCGCCGGCACCACAGCACTTCTCGGGGAGAGCTACCGCCGACCGCCCGGCAGATGTCACGAGGAGAGCCCGTCATACCGACCATCTACCAGCGGTGACGAGACGAGAGGAAGTCATGACCAGCATCGAGCTGTTCGACGGCGAAGCCGCTGAGCCCTTCGCCGATCGCATATTTGCTTTGTACGACACGGTTTTCGGCCGGTTCCCCGACAAGGCCGTATGGCGCGCGCAGCTGTTCGATCGTGACCGGGTGCGCGACGGCTACCGGCTGGTGCTCGCCCTGGACGGTGACGAGGTGCTGGGTTTCGCCTGGGGTTACCGCGGTGAGCGGGGACAGCATTGGCCAGACCTGGTGGCGCGCACGCTGCCCGAGCTGCCGGCCGAATGGGTGCGCGATCACTTCGAACTCGTCGAGCTCGCTGTCGATCCCGGAGCCCGCCGGCAGGGCATCGGCGTCGGGTTGCACGATGCTCTCCTCGACGGCCTGACCGGCCGTGCGCTGCTCGGCACCACTCTTGCGGTGGACGACCCGGCGCTGCGGCTCTACAAGTCGCGCGGCTGGAGCACACTGGGCCATCTGCAGGACAACCGCCAGGTCATGGGCGCCTACCTCCCGCTGCCCCGGCACGCTCGCTGATCGAGCAGCAGGCGCGCAGATCGACTGCCCGGCCACGGACTACGCATGACCCGCATCGAGACCCTTGGCAGCGCCGCTGCCGAGCCGTATGCCGCGCGCGTGTTCGCCTTGTACGACGCGGTTTTCGGCGATGTCTCGGACGAGGCGGAGTGGCGCGAGCAGATGTACGACCGACACCGGGCACGCGACGGTTACCGGCTCGCGGTCGCGGTCGAGGCGGACCGACTGCTTGGTTTCGCGTGGGGCTATCGCGGCGACCGGGGTCAGTTCTGGCCGGACCTGGTCGCCAATGCGCTGCCGGACGTGGACCGGGACTGGATCGGCGGGCACTTCGAGTTCGTCGAACTCGCGGTGGACCCGGCCGCGCGCCGGCGGGGTCTGGGTGGCCGGCTGCACGACGCGCTGCTCGAGGGGGTCACCGGCCGCGCCCTGCTCGGCACGACCAGTGACGGGGACGACCCGGCCGTCCGCCTCTACCGCGCACGCGGCTGGCGGACCCTCGGGCAGCTGGACGCCGAGCACCAGGTGATGGGCCTCCACCGCAACTGACGTCGTGTCCGGCCGGCTTGCGGCGCGGTCGTAGGCTGCACAGATGGCACGCGCGCTGGTGATGGTCGATGTCCAGAACGACTTCTGCGAAGGGGGCTCCCTCGCCGTCGACGGCGGCATCGGCGTCGCCGAACGCATCGCCGCGTATATCGACGGCCACGGCTCGGACTACGAGCACATCGTGGCGACCGCCGATTGGCACATCGATCCGGGCACCCACTGGTCGCAGACGCCCGACTTCGTCGACAGCTGGCCGGTGCACTGCGAGGTCGGCACACCCGGGGCGGACTTCCGGGTCGAGGTGCAAACCGTCGTCGCGCAGGCGTCAGCCGTCTTCCGCAAGGGACAGTACGAGGCGGCATACAGCGGTTTCGAGGGCGCGACCGAGGACGGATCCGGCCTGGCCGACTGGTTGCGCGTCCACGACGTCACCGACATCGACGTCGTGGGCATCGCCACGGATCACTGCGTCCGCGCGACCGCCCTCGACGGCGCGAAGTCCGGCTTCCGCACGCGCGTCCTGGTGGAGTTGACCGCGGGCGTCGCTCCCGAGTCGACCGCGCGGGCCGTGACCGAACTCCGCGCAGCCGGCGTCGAAATCGTCGAGCCGCCGGGGGCCTGAGCCGCGACGAGAGGTCGACCGATGTCGTGAAGGCACGTTCTCACGACATCCATCGACCTCTCGGTGGCACGCCGGTGGTCAGGAGACCGTGATCGGGGTGCCGCCCGAGACGAGCTGCCAGTCGATCGTGTGGAACGTCGACGGATCGATCACCTTGTTGGCGGTGACCCAATCGATGATCAGCTGCCGGATCTCGCGCTGCTCGTTGTAGACGACGGGCGCGGTCGTCACGTCCGGGAAACCACCACCGCCGGACTGGCGGTAGTTGTTGATCGCAATGATGAAGGTGTCCTGATCACCGACGGCCTTGCCGTCATACGCCAGGTTCTTGATCCGGTTGCCGGGCGCGACCGTCACATCGATGTCGTAGGTGAGCCGCGCGTCGAGGCCACCCATGACGTCGTAGTTGTAGTCGGGCGTGCCGTTCGGCGCGGTCGGGGTCACCGCGTTCGTCAGATCGTCGATCGAGAACGGTCCGCTTCCCGAGACCTGCTTGAAGTACTCCGCGGACTTCTCCAGGTAGGCCTTGACCTGCGTGCCGGTGAACTTGATGCCCAGCAGCGTGTTGTCGTAGATGTAGAGACCCGCCACGTCGCGCACCGTCACGTCGCCCTTGGGGATGATCGCGGTGCGGCTGAACGGCGCCGCGATCGACAGCACCGGCGTGTTCGCGTCGGCGGTGCCCGCGAGCGCCGCCTTCACCGCTTCGGCCTGCACCTCATTGATTAGGTCAACCGCGGCGGCGTCCTCGACCACTGCGCGGGCACCGCTCATGTCCTCCAGGCAGGTGCCGATCACGCTGTTGACGTAGGTGCGCACCTTCTCGTGCGGGGTGCGCAGGATCCTGGCGATGGTCGGGTCCTCGGGTGCGGTGTTGGAGTTGAGCAGGGTCGCCGCCGAGCTCGCGACCTCCCACTGGCCGCGGTTCTTGCGCAGGTTGAGATCCATCACCGTGACGCGCTCGCCGAAGCACAGCGGCTCCGACAGCAGCACCTGCTTGCCGGTCTGCTCGTTGGTGACGAACCGCTGCGGGATCTCCACGTGCGCGTGTCCGACGAGGATCGCGTCGATGCCCGGAACTTGTTGCGCCAGCAGGGTGCTGGCGTTCTCCGGGAACGGCAGCGCGTCACCGTAGGACGACGACGTGTCGGCGCCGGAGTGGCACGACACCACGACGATGTCGGCGCCGCGGCGCTTCACCTCCGGTATGACGAGCTTCGCCTGCTCGACGATGCCGTTGAACTTGATCCTGCCCTCGACGTTGGCCTTGTCCCAGATGGCGACACCGGGGGTGACCAGCCCGACGATGCCGACGGTCA